>CP155570.1:2072500-2322500 GCA_041428575.1 Sporomusaceae bacterium ACPt | reverse complement strand
CCATTAAAGTGGTACGTGAGCTGGGTTCAGAACGTCGTGAGACAGTTCGGTCCCTATCCATCGCGGGCGCAAGAGACTTGAAGGGAACTGCTCCTAGTACGAGAGGACCGGAGTGGACGGACCAATGGTGTACCAGTTATTCCGCTAGGAGTACAGCTGGGTAGCTACGTCCGGAAAGGATAAACGCTGAAAGCATCTAAGCGTGAAACCAGCCTTAAGATGAGGTCTGTCATTCGAAAGAAGTAAGGCCCCTTACAGATGATAAGGTAGATAGGCCAGGTGTGTAAGTGGAGCAATCCATTGAGCTGACTGGTACTAATCGGCCGAGGACTTGACTTAAACAAGCGAGCCAAAAGTTTAAGAGCGAAAGCGATAAGCAGAGAGCCCAAGAAGGCGAGCCGAGAGGCGAAGGCTGATTGGTGCGAATCGCTTAGTTCCGAGCGTTAGCGAGGAACATCCTATATTGCGCGAGTCTTTCTTCTGTGACAGTTTTGGGGGAATGTATCCGGGAAACGCGGTTTTCGAACTTGCGAACCTCGAACACACGAACTCACGAATATATTCCTCGATAGCTCAGTTGGTAGAGCAATCGGCTGTTAACCGATCGGTCGTAGGTTCGAGTCCTACTCGAGGAGCCAATCATCGCGGGATGGAGCAGTTGGCAGCTCGTCGGGCTCATAACCCGAAGGTCGCAGGTTCAAGTCCTGTTCCCGCAACCATGACCTACTAGCTCAGTCGGTAGAGCACCTGACTTTTAATCAGGGTGTCCCGCGTTCGAGTCGCGGGTGGGTCACCAAATATGGCCCGTTGGTCAAGAGGTTAAGACACCGCCCTTTCACGGCGGTATCAAGGGTTCGATTCCCTTACGGGTCACCATGGGCGATTAGCTCAGCCGGGAGAGCGCCTGCCTTACAAGCAGGATGTCGGCAGTTCGATCCTGTCATCGCCCACCATCCAAAACGGCCCCGTGGTGTAGCGGTCTAACATGCCGCCCTGTCACGGCGGAGATCGACGGTTCAAATCCGTTCGGGGTCGCCATTAACAATTCCAGTCTTTTTTAAAAACGGGAAATTGCGGTACTGCTTGACGGCAGTATTGAGGAAAGTCCAGACTGCCACAGCCTGAGATGGCTGTAGTGTTCGTGCTCATCGCAAGATGAGGCAGAGCTAGGCTCTGACGACGGCGAAATCGACTCACGCAGCCGAAAGTAGCCATAAAGTGCACAGAGAATGGGTAGGCTGGCGACAGCCTAGTGAAAAGCGGTAAACTCCACGAGGCAGAAACCCGAATTATGGTAGGGGAACTTCCTGTAGGGAATCTGAACCGAAGGGAAGAACGCATTATTGCGTTAGATAAATAATTTCCTAAAACAGAAACTGGCTTACGGTTTTTAAGGAAGACTGTATATATAGTATCAGGAAAAGAGTCCGTAGCTCAGCTGGATAGAGCATTTGACTACGAATCAAAAGGTTGCAGGTTCGAATCCTGCCGGGCTCGCCATTATGCCTCGGTAGCTCAGTCGGTAGAGCAGAGGACTGAAAATCCTCGTGTCGGCAGTTCGATTCTGCCCTGAGGCACCATTACCATTTATTATGCTGGCGTAGCTCAATAGGTAGAGCAGCTGACTTGTAATCAGCAGGTTGGGGGTTCAATTCCTCTCGCCAGCTCCATAAGCAGAGAGTCCAAGAAGGCGAGCCGAGAGGCGAAGACTGATTGGTGCAAATCGCTTAGTTCCGAGCGTAGTGAGGAACATTCTGCTACAATCATGGAGGGATTCCCGAGTGGCTAAAGGGAGCAGACTGTAAATCTGCCGTCTGACGACTTCGGTGGTTCGAATCCACCTCCCTCCACCAATTAATATGCGGGTGTAGCTCAATGGTAGAGCACTAGCCTTCCAAGCTAGCTACGAGGGTTCGATTCCCTTCACCCGCTCCATAAACAGTAAACCATATTTTTGTGGGCTGTTTGGGAAAAGAGCATTATGCTATATTAACAATACTGGGGTGTGGCTCAGTTTGGTAGAGCACCTGGCTTGGGACCAGGGGGTCGCAGGTTCAAATCCTGCCGCTCCGACCATTTCCCAAAATTGCTTTAGTAAGTGATAATCTGTAGTGGTGTTCCCTGAAAACTGAACAATGTAAGAATGCATCAAAAGCGTACTATTGTACGAGTTGCATAATATTCATGGTCTTAATGGCCGTCATGTTATGTATTCTTGATACATTGTACGGGCCAGATGTGCGGTGGTTTTTTAACCACGTCAATAATAACGGATGCGGAAGTAGCTCAGCGGTAGAGCATCGCCTTGCCAAGGCGAGGGTCGCGAGTTCGAATCTCGTTTTCCGCTCCAACTAATCAATTTTGAGCCAACAAATGGCTTCATGATAACGCGGATGTTCGACTGCTAACGCAGCGAACAAAGCGATCACATCAGCGCCAAAGCGCTGTGTGCCTGCTTTTCATGGAGAGTTTGATCCTGGCTCAGGACGAACGCTGGCGGCGTGCCTAACACATGCAAGTCGAACGGAGTATTCATTTATGGATACTTAGTGGCGAACGGGTGAGTAACGCGTAGACAACCTGCCTCTAAATTGGGGACAACACCGCGAAAGTGGTGCTAATACCGAATGTGGTATCCTGGCCGCATGGCGAGGATAAGAAAGGTGGCCTCTATTTATAAGCTGCCGTTTAGAGATGGGTCTGCGTCTGATTAGCTGGTTGGTGAGGTAACGGCTCACCAAGGCGACGATCAGTAGCCGGTCTGAGAGGATGAACGGCCACACTGGGACTGAGACACGGCCCAGACTCCTACGGGAGGCAGCAGTGGGGAATCTTCCGCAATGGACGAAAGTCTGACGGAGCAACGCCGCGTGAGTGAAGAAGGCCTTCGGGTTGTAAAGCTCTGTCGTTTGGGACGAACGTGGTTTGGGTGAATAATCCAAGCTAATGACGGTACCAAAGGAGGAAGCCACGGCTAACTACGTGCCAGCAGCCGCGGTAATACGTAGGTGGCAAGCGTTGTCCGGAATTATTGGGCGTAAAGGGCGCGTAGGTGGATCATTAAGTCTTGAGTCTAAGAGCGGTGCTCAACGCCGTATAGGCGCAGGAAACTGGAGATCTTGAGTGCAGGAGAGGAAAGCGGAATTCCCAGTGTAGCGGTGAAATGCGTAGATATTGGGAGGAACACCAGTGGCGAAGGCGGCTTTCTGGACTGTGTCTGACACTGAGGCGCGAAAGCCAGGGGAGCGAACGGGATTAGATACCCCGGTAGTCCTGGCCGTAAACGATGGATACTAGGTGTAGGAGGTATCGACCCCTTCTGTGCCGGAGTTAACGCAATAAGTATCCCGCCTGGGGAGTACGGCCGCAAGGTTGAAACTCAAAGGAATTGACGGGGGCCCGCACAAGCGGTGGAGTATGTGGTTTAATTCGACGCAACGCGAAGAACCTTACCAGGGCTTGACATTGAGCGAAAGGTCTAGAGATAGATCCCTCTCCTTCGGGAGACGCGAAAACAGGTGGTGCATGGCTGTCGTCAGCTCGTGTCGTGAGATGTTGGGTTAAGTCCCGCAACGAGCGCAACCCTTATCCTTTGTTGCCAGCACGTTATGGTGGGAACTCAAGGGAGACTGCCGCAGAGAATGCGGAGGAAGGCGGGGATGACGTCAAGTCATCATGCCCCTTATGTCCTGGGCTACACACGTACTACAATGGGCTTAAACAAAGCGAGGCAAGACCGCGAGGTCAAGCAAAGCGCGCAAATGAGCTCTCAGTTCGGATCGGAGGCTGCAACCCGCCTCCGTGAAGTCGGAATCGCTAGTAATCGCAGGTCAGCATACTGCGGTGAATACGTTCCCGGGCCTTGTACACACCGCCCGTCACACCACGAAAGTTGGAAACACCCGAAGCCGGTGGGGTAACCGTAAGGAGCCAGCCGTCTAAGGTGGGGCCGATGATTGGGGTGAAGTCGTAACAAGGTAGCCGTATCGGAAGGTGCGGCTGGATCACCTCCTTTCTAGGGAGAACTGTTCGAGGTGACACTCGGACTACTTCCAAGGTCGGCGATACCATCGAGGAAGTCTGCAGACAGCAGACTATCTGACAGACCGTCGTAAAGGTCAGTCTTAATTCGATGTGCGGACATTTGGCGAATGCATAGATACTAGACGGAGCTTATGTGCTCGCTGTGGTATCGACTTACATTGTTTAGTTTTGAGGGAATGCGAAAGAAAGATTGCTTCACATGCGTTCGCAATGACCAGGGTAAGGGACACGGCTCCAACTGTAACCAACCCATCGTCATTGCGAGGAGACACGACGAAGCAATCTCGGTTACCACAAAGTAGCTGTTGAAATATGCGGTGAAGTGTGATAACATAAGTATTCCTGAAATAATCATGGGGATATAGCTCAGCTGGGAGAGCGCTTGAATGGCATTCAAGAGGCCAGCGGTTCGATCCCGCTTATCTCCACCAGTAAAATCAAGGCTTCTAGGGTTTCGGTCCTAGAGGCTTTTTTGATTTCTTCTAACATTTTCCTGAATTTGATAGTTGGGCATGAAAAATAAGGTAGAAAAAACCCGGAAGGCGCATAAAATCAGCGTAAGCGTCAAAGCAAAACCACCTATCAATAAAAAACCACCTGATGTACGATATGATAAAACATCAGATGGCTGTTGGAACCGTTATGCTTTTTTATTAGGCATTTTACAGCTTACAGGAATTTCTTCAGCCCACGGAAGTAGTTTTTCAATACAGAGCGTATCCTGCAGTTGGATTTGCCTAAAGGCATATTCCAGATAAGCTTGTGGATTTAATCCGTTTTCTATGGCCGTTTGGATTATGCTGTAAACAGCGGCGGACGATTTTGCGCCACCAGGCGTATTGCAAAACAGCCAGTTTTTTCGTCCAATCACAAAAGGCTTGATAGATCGCTCCGCACGATTATTCGATATTTCGATGCGGCCATCGGCCAAATAGGCTGTCAGATACTTTTTCTGATTTTGGGCATAGGTAAGCGCCTTGCCCAGTAGACTTTGCGGCAAGGTATCAGCCCAACAAGCTTCTATCCATTTATAAAACTCTTCGATAATTGGTTTAGCTTCTTTTTGCCTTAGTTTATGCCGTTCTTCCGGCGTCATGTGCTCGGCCTTTTTTTCAACGTCGAAAAGCTTATTGCAATAGGCAAGACCTATCGCTTCTTTACTATCCGGCTGTTTAGCCGCAGGGCCGACCAAGGCTTCATTGAATTTTCTCCGAACATGTGCCCAACAGCCGCACAAGGTTACACCGGCTTCTTCTACCTTGTGATAGCCATGCCAACCATCGGTCTGAAGATAGCCGGAAAACCCTGCAAGGTACGCCTTGGCAAATTGCCCGCTGCGCCCTTCCTGGTAGTCATAGAGCACAACCGGATGATCCGTATCCCCGGACGTTCGATATAACCACATATAGGAATCTGTCTGTGCCGGTCTGCCGGGTTCACACAACACTTCCAGAGTAGTTTCATCGGCGTGCAACAAATCCCTTGAAAGCAACTCTTTTTTTAGGGCTGCTAACAAAGGCTCCAAAAGTGCGACACCTTTAATAACCCAGTTGGACAGGTTTTGGCGGGAAAGCGTTACGCCAAGCCGCTTAAATTCCTGCTCCTGCCGATACAGCGGCATAGCATTGACGAATTTTTGGCTCATGATATAGGCCATAAGCTCGGCGGATACCATGCTCTTAGGCAGCAACGCTTTCGGCGCGTTAGCCGTGATGATCGGCGTCTCTATATTGTTTTTCTCGCAATTTCGGCAACCGTATACATAGTTTACGTGCTCGATAACCTTGACCTTTGCCGGAACAATCGTCAATTCCTTACGTACTTCCTTGCTCATAACATGCAGCTCTTCACCGCAAGCAGGGCAGGTCTGTTCACCTTCTGGCAGAGTATATTCAATCACTTCTACCGGCAAGTCCTTTATGTTTTCTCCGCGTTTACCCTTTTTGCGCTGATAACTGATGGTTTCCACGTCCGGCTCCACAGCAATCGGTTGGCGCTCAGCTTCCGCCTCATTGAAGAGGTTTAACTGTTCCTGGTCATCGCGTTTACTTTTTTCCGAAGAAGCGCCAAACTTTTTTTGGCGAAGCAGCTTCAACTGCTCCATATACCACTTGTTGAGCGCTTCCAATTCCTGAACGCGTTTCTTTAATTCCGCATTTTCTTCTTCAAGCTGTGCCTGTGTTTGCAAGAAAAAATCCTCATTTCCGATACCATTTTCTTATCTTCTATTATACCGGAAAATGAGGCAAAAAGCCAGTAAAATCAATACTTTAGCGGCTTTTTAAAACTTGCGTGCGACGCAGTTTTTGTTCGATGCCCGGGCTTTGAATCAGGTTCCACAGTTCTTCTGTGGTAAGCGCCATGGTGGCGTCGTCAAGTGTGGGCCATTTGAAACGGCCTCGTTCCAAGCGCTTTAAATGCAGCCAAAAGCCGTTGTCTTCCCAAGTTAAAATCTTAATTCGATTGCGTTGTTTGTTGCAAAAGACGAACAGTGCTTTTTGAAACGGATCCAACTTAAAACTATGCTGCACCAATGCGCTTAAGCCATTAATGGATTTACGCATATCGGTGTCCCCGCAGGCTAAAAAGACTGGTGTATGTTCCGATAGTTTCAGCATACTTCCACCAGTACGCCAAGCACCGTTGCCAAGAGTTTTTTATCTGTTTTAGTATCTACGGCAATTTTGCATTTGCCGATTTGTATTTCGAGGCTGGCTGATCGTTCTGGCGCAGCCTGGATGACAGGAATCCAGTTTTGTACCGGTTGCGGCTGGTCCTGCTTTTTTCGTGCTGCAGCCATCTCTGCAATGTGCTCAGGCCAATAGCATTTTCCTGGCACCATTCTTTTTTGCTTAGGCCACTGGCTTTATATGCTGCTATCAGCGCTGCTTTTTCGACAGCACAGTAGGCCTTACGCTTGCTTGTTATTGTATTTTCCATACAGCTTATCCCTCCTGAGATCATTATCCCAGGATTGAAGCATATACGCTATGTGGGGATACTTTTACGCTTACGAAAAAACCCGGAAGGCGCATAAAATCAGCATCAATTTTTTCAATTTCAAAAAATGTGGTCGAATCCTACAGAGAAGACGGAACTACAAAGCACAGGGTTCTCTACAATTTCGGAAGGCACGACCTGATAAAAAACGAGTTTTAAAAAACGTAGACGGAGTCACGAAAGGGGATGTCTCCTGCCTCGACCATGCTGCGTCCATGTTGGTCTCCGGGGAAAGTCTAAGCGGCGAGCATCTTGCCAGAGTTGCCGGCGGTAATGTTGACCCGTTGCCGACCATGGCATTATTGATATTTGGGACTAACAGCGCCGCTCCCGGGCAGAATTTTGACAATTTGAAGTTTGTTTTAGCCCTTATGTTTATGTACGGTACTGAAGATGGGATGTAGTTGAGAGTAGCGAAAGATTGTGCGTAGCCTTTTTCTTTATTTGCACCATTTAATTACACTTGCCCCCCAGGTCAGTCCTCCACCAAAACCCACGAGCACAAGTATATCACCATTCTTGATTCTGCCGCTTTTAATACCCTCGTCAAGAGCAATTGGAATAGAAGCCGCCGAAGTATTGCCGTATTTGTCAATATTGACGAGGACTTTTTCCATTGGAAGGGCAAGACGTTTAGCAGCCGATTGAATAATACGTGTGTTTGCTTGGTGCGGCACAAGGTAGGTAACGTCTGCCGGTGACAGGTTTGCGTTTTCAAGAGCCTTGATTGCGGTTTCCCCCATAACTTTGACTGCAAATTTAAAGACTTCATTACCGTTCATGTGGATAAAATGGAGATTATTCGAAATTGTTTCTGCCGATGCGGGCTGCTTAGAGCCGCCTGCAGGTACTTTTAGAAGATCGCCACCAGTGCCATCCGCCCCCAAATCTACGCCGAGAATTCCAACTCCCGGTGAAGTCTCACCTAGAACGGCGGCTCCCGCACCGTCTCCGAACAGGATAGCTGTATTCCGGTCCGTCCAGTCCGTAATTTTTGATAAGGTTTCCGCACCGATAACTAACACTTTCTTGTAAGTACCTGATTTAATAAATGCACTCCCCATAACAAGACCATACATGAAACCTGTGCAAACAGCTGTGATGTCAAAGGCTGCCGCCTTAATCGCCTTAAGATTGTTTTGGACTAAACAGGCGACAGAAGGGAACAGCATATCCGGCGTGACAGTTGCAACAATGATTATGTCGATCTCTTCGGCACTAACCCCCGCGTCTAGTAATGCCTTCTCAGCCGCTTTTGTGGCTAAATCGGAGGTGGCTTCCCCGGCTTCTGCAATACGCCGCTCCCGGATGCCGGTACGATCAACAATCCATTCATCAGACGTATCAAGAATTTTTTCTAAATCT
Organism: Sporomusaceae bacterium ACPt; assembly: GCA_041428575.1. Lineage (GTDB taxonomy): Bacteria > Bacillota > Negativicutes > Sporomusales > Sporomusaceae > Sporomusa_D > Sporomusa_D carbonis. The sequence continues at coordinate 2,314,091 of CP155570.1, read as the reverse complement.
TTATTCGTAACAATCTTTTCTGGGACATATGAACCTATGCCTAAAATACCTACGGATTTCTCGTTCATTTATTGGTAAACCCCTTTCTTCGGCGTATCTGCACCTTTTTTCCCCTTATGTTAAAACAAAAAGTAATGGCGCTTTTTTAATTATATAACTTACTCATAATATCAGGCAATAAATATACAAAAAAATATTTTGGATTTTTTTTGTGGCAATGAACAAGAATGGTACACTAGCATAATTATTTCTCACATGAAGTCTAACCATAATTGTAGATATTTAGTCAATATTTCCAGCGAAAGGTTTGATACGCCGGGTCTGCATAACTCAGTTTTATAACTTACCTGGATGAGGTAGCTTGGATCGTTGATTTTGTAGCATAAAAAGAGAAATAACCGCTCTCTGCCTGCGGTTATTTCCTGATGGGGTTCTTGAACAATTTTCGGACTGTGTTATGGCTGTAAATGAATCGTACTGAGAAACTTTCGGCAGGAGCTGCGGCGGTGGTTCTCAACGATTCTGGCAGTTCATAACCCACAGTCTAAGTATAACGACACATTTGCATTTTATGCGGTTAAATTGGTCATTCACACTTATCAATTCCTGACACTAAAGTTAAGGAACCTACCGACTAAACAAAGAGCAGGTGGAAAGGCCTTGTTCCCAATATTATGCCCCGATTAGTAGCAATGCATGCCAAACAAGTTGCTGGCTTGATTGCCTATTATTTACGCTATATTATGAAGTTGATCCATGATATAATATTCCCTGTTATTAGTATTGCAATATACTTGTTATAATATTGCAACATGAAAGGGGGCATTAAGTCATGCCAAATAAGAATTACAATTGGGTTATTGGTTGTGTGACGCTGATGCTCACCCTCGCAGTTTTGTTTGGCGGACAATTTTTGTGGAATAAATATGCAGTAGCCAACCCGGTAAATAGAATGTTTCAAAATATTGACGGGGTTGAATCGGTCAGTATTAGCCGCTTAAATGAGCAAAGCAAGAATAACGAGACAGTAAAAATATATATAAAACTTAATCATGTGGATAATTTGCAGAATTTGTACGAGGAAATAACAGATGGATTAAACCAGGTGGGCGGCGGCAAAAAATACGATATTGTCATCCGGGATACCCGGACGCCCGAACTGGAGCAGTTCTATTACTCTATCCATTATGACATCCAAGAGGCTATCTTTACCGGCAACTTTGCCACCATGGCTGAACGTATTCAGGCTAAAGCCGGCAGCGCGCAAGTAAAAACACAAATTTATGTTGGCAACAAAAATATTTATGTGCAGATGACCAAGGGAGCTGACGGTATGTATGTGGTAGTTCCGCGTGACAGTGGCAACCGGGGGGTGAAATAGTATGCGCTATATTGAAATTATTATTGGTGTAGCGGCAGGCATACTTATCTTTTTAGCCATACAAGGTGTTGATGTGTTGCCGGTGATTTTTTTTGCCGGTCTATTAGCGGCGTTTTTCTATGCCAATATGAAACGTACCGACAGTGGCGGCAAATTTTTTGCTATTCATTCTAAAGACATGGCTGAACAACAATTAGTGAGCTTTGATGATATCGGCGGTCAAGAAATGGCTAAAGGTGAATTATGCGAAGCGCTTGATTTTATCAAAGACGTTGATCGTATTAAAACTTTGGGGATTCGTCCGCTAAAGGGTATTTTGCTTAATGGCCCGCCTGGTACAGGGAAAACGCTTCTGGCTAAAGCGGCAGCGCATTTTACCGGTTCGGCGTTTTTAGCAGCCAGCGGCTCTGAGTTTATTGAAATGTATGTAGGTGTAGGGGCGCGGCGGGTACGCCAATTGTTTAATCAGGCCCGTACACTTGCCAAGCGCAGTAACAAACAAAGTGCGGTAATCTTTATTGATGAGATTGAAGTGCTTGGCGGCAAGCGAGGTCAGAATGCCGGCCATATGGAATACGATCAGACTTTAAACGAGCTATTGGTGCAAATGGATGGAATATCTGACAAAGATGATATCCGCATATTGGTTATCGGTGCTACCAACCGGATTGATATTCTTGACCCGGCACTTTTACGTCCAGGCCGCTTTGACCGCCATGTTAAAGTTGATTTGCCGGATAAAAAAGGCCGGATTAAAATTCTTGAACTGCATACCCGCAACAAGCCATTGGCTCAGGATGTTTCACTTGAAGATGTGGCCAACGATACTTTTGGTTTTTCCGGGGCACATCTTGAAAGTGTAGTCAACGAAGCCGCCATCCTGGCCTTTCGGGAAAACGCCGCTGCGCTTACTGCTGAACACCTACGCAGTGCGGTCGAAAAAGTAATTATGGGTGAAAAACTTGACAGGATTCCCAGCAAAGAAGAAAAGAACCGTATTGCGATCCATGAAACCGGACATGCACTCTTGAGCGAATATACCAACCCGGGTTCAGTTGCCAGCGTCAATGTGGTATCGCGTGGCAATGCCCTGGGATATGTGCGTCAGACTCAGCCGGAAGACATGTATCTGTACACTATTGACTATATTAAAGGAAAAATTGCTGTTGCTATTGCCGGGGCTGTTGCCGAGGAATTGTTCCTCGGCGCGCGGAGCACGGGTGCGGCCAATGATTTTAAACAAGCAACCGATCTGGCCAAACAAATTGTGTTTGGCGGCATGTCTGAGCTAGGTATTGTTTCGCCTGAAGATGTGCCTAAAGAACTATTGCACAATGCCATTACCAGTATTATAAAAGCTGTTGAATGTCAGGTAAAAACCAGGCTTATGGACAAACAAGAAGCTTTTAAGAAAATTGTCGATATTCTACTTGCAAAAGAATATATTTCAGGCGCCGAATTTCGTACTCTCCTAAACGAAGCAGAACAAACCGCCTGATACTCAAGCGTCCCATTTAGTGATGGGCGCTTTTTTTACATATCTTTGGGTTTGACGGGGAAAATAAAACTCTGTAGTTAAAAACGGAGAGGAGGGCTTTGCGATAAAAACAGCAATCTTTCTCGGCGGCGGCGCATCAGCTGCCGAGGGTGCGCCAGTACAGAGCATACTTTTTAAAAAGTATTTTAAAGCGCTGCGGGCTGAGAAAAATTATAGCGACTTTGAACGCGTCAGCGAATTGAGCGCTTATTTTAAACAAATGTTTTTTATCGATGTGCTCCATGATGACTTGGATGCTATCGAGTTCCCAACCTTCGAAGAGGCTATCGGTTTGCTTGACCTGGCGGTACGCAAACGGCAGTCCTTTAAAGACTTTGATCTTGAAAATCTGGCCAAAGATTGCAACAGAATCGGCTTTATCCGTCAGTACCTGGTGCTATTGCTGGCTGAGGTACTCGAAGATAAGACGGCAATTGTCAAGGGGCTGCATTGTGCATTAGTCAACAGGCTGGCTGAGCTTGGCTGGCTGACAAAAACCTTCTTTATATCGACCAATTATGATGTGCTTATTGATCGCGCGCTGGCGTCCCGTAATGACATAGCCTTGGATTACGGCGTGGACTTTACCAATTATATTAGTCCTGCTGCTTCGTCAGATAATTATAAACCGGTTATTAGCCTCTACAAGTTGCACGGTTCGCTCAATTGGTCATACTGTCCAACCTGTAATGCCCTTAAACTGATTAAATATCAGCAGGGAATTATCAAGTTGTTGACCGATCCGTCACAAGCGTTGTGCACCAACTGTAAGTCAGTAAAAACCCCGGTTATTGTGCCGCCAACTTTTTTCAAGGACATGTCCAATAGCTTTTTAAACATTGTCTGGCATAAAACTGAAACAAGTTTGCGGGATGTTGGCCATTTGATTTTTTGTGGTTATTCGTTTCCCGATGCAGATATGCACATTAAATACTTAATAAAAAGGATTCAGACCAACCGTACTGATCAACTGCGCATAACTGTTGTCAATAATTATCCAGGCAAAAAACAAGAAAAAGCAGTTGAAGAAAAAAAACGCTACACGCGGTTTTTAGGTACCCATATTTGCTTTACTAATAATACCTTTGAAGACTTTTGCCGCCGGACAGAAGTGTTTCTATAATTTTAAATAAGCCGCCACTGATGAGACTAAAAGTTGTTCATCCAGTGGCGGCTTTTTACTTATCTTTTACTTATTTAGTTTGGTTGATAAACGCCAAGAGATAAATATTGTTGCCATGTTTGGCAGCAAACTGTTTTTCAAAGTTTTTAATAGTCTCAAGATCTTCACTTGAAAGATGAGCAAAATTGATATTATCAGCGTGCATCATAAGACTCCTTTCTATAATGAGATTACTATTTAATTTTTCCCATTATAGAAATTATATGCTGGGTCTACAGGCGGCCGCTGCAATTTAAGACATTGCGGATTTTATGTTTGACCATGCTTTTTATAGCTTCCCGGGCTGGTTTGAGGTATTGACGCGGGTCAAAATCAGCCGGATTTTTGGCAAAGTGCTCTCTGATGGAAGCGGTCATGGCCAGGCGGAGATCGGTATCAATGTTAATTTTGCACACGCCCAGTTTACCGGCGCGCAGCAGCATGTCTTCCGGCACACCTTGCGCTCCCTTAATTTGACCGCCATATGTATTGCACTTTTCCACAAATTCGGGAAGAACGGTAGAAGCGCCATGGAGTACCAGCGGGAAATCAGGCAACAGTTTTGATATGGTTTCAAGACGATCGAAATCGAGCTTGCATTCGCCTTTAAATTTATAAGCGCCGTGACTGGTGCCAATGGCAATGGCCAATGAGTCTACCCCGGTGCGTTGAACGAACTCAACAGCTTGATCAGGGTCGGTATAGGTGGCGTCTTTAGCACTGACGTTGACGGCGTCCTCAACACCAGCCAGACGGCCGAGTTCAGCTTCAACGACAACGCCGCGTTCATGGGCGTAGTCTACTACTTTTTTGGTCAGAGCAATATTTTCTTCAAACGGTAGTTTTGAACCGTCAATCATCACCGAAGTAAAACCGCCATCAATACATGATTTGCAGATTTCAAAATCTTCGCCATGATCAAGGTGCAGGCAGATCGGCAGGCCAGAGTCTTCCAGCGCCGCTTCTACCAGTTTGACAAGATAGATGTGTTTGGCGTATTTACGGGCACCGGCAGATACCTGGAGGATGAGCGGGGCTTGTTCTTCTTTGGCGGCATCAACAATACCCTGGATAATTTCCATATTATTGACGTTAAATGCGCCAATGGCATACTGCCCTTCATAAGCCTTTTTAAACATTTCTTTCGAAGTGACTAATGGCATGGGAATCCCTCCTATATTTTCCTGACAATATATTATAGCATATTTAATATACATTATAGCATATTTGGAAAATGTTCGCCAAGCTGGATGACAAGACCGGCCATGTCACCAGGTAGATTGCTGGTAATTTCAATACGTTGCCGAGTAAGGGGATGAGAAAAGGTTAGCTTAGCAGCGTGCAGGGCTTGGCGGTTAATTAACTCTGTAGGCCCGCCATATAAATCGTCGCCTAACAGTGGACAGCCAATATGGAGTAGATGAACTCTTATCTGATGGGTACGGCCGGTTTCCAGCTCAAGCTCCAGCAAACTGGCATTTTTGAAGGCCGTAAGGACACGGTAATGAGTTACGGCAGGCTGGCCGTCAGGCCGTACTTCCCGTTCAATAATGCTACCAGGTTTACGGCCAATGGGTGCATTAATTATGCCTTGAATAGGATTAGGTATTCCTGCTGCTACCGCTAGGTATAATTTGGATATATTCTGCTGGTTTTGGTTTAACCAATGTTGTACATCAGGACGTTTGGCGATAAGTACCAGACCTGATGTGTTACGGTCCAGCCTATTGACGGGGTGAAAGCCGTAAAGACAGCCGTGCTCGCGGTAATAGTTTATAACAGCATTTGCCAATGTGCCTGAAGATTGTCCGGCTGCCGGATGTACCAGCATACCGGCCGGCTTATCGACTGCCAGCAGCAACTCGTCTTCATAAGCAACGGCTAGCGGTAATTGTTCGGCAATAATTGTTGATTCTTCCGGCCAGATAACGGTAATCGTGTCACCAGGGTAAGCCAGGTCATTCACAGCTCCAGGCTGGCCGTTCACCATAATTGTTCCACTGTGTTTAATCTTGCGCCACAGTGTGAGTGATATTCCGGCGCGGCGGCGGAGAAAATCTTTTATCGGCAGGGCGGGACAGGCGGAAGGAACTACAAAATCAGGCATGATGGCTCCTCGCATTAATTATTCCGGATAATAGTATTCGTATTATTAAAATAAAAATCCTTCTAAAATTATAGGGAGGCGGACTGCCTCCCTTACATTACTAATAGTCTTATATCATATTTTGTACCATGGAAATCATTATTGCCATATGTTCCCGTTCCATGGTCATGGATTCTTTGAGATAATCGCCCATGGGGTTTACTCTCAGGCCATAGTAATAGGCAAAACGATTGTGGCGCCGGATAAGTCCTATCAGAAGCGCCAAAAATAAAAGGCGGCTGCCGAAAAACTGCCTTTCAGTATCTTCCGGTTCGCTTTCACGCATTTTGAAACCGTGTTTTTTCATTACTGCAGCCAAATTATCGTCATGCATGCAGAGCATATGCATAACATCCATGTATGCTTCCCAGTGGTTTTCAGCCATGTTGTCAAGTGTGTCGCGCATACCATCGTTGGCCTGTTCTGATGCTTCTACAACTGTGCGCATCAATTCAAGCTGTTCAATGGCTTCCTGGTGGAGCGTGATCATGTGCGCCGGATCAACCGCCAGAGACCGGCGGCTGTATGTTTTTCTCATTATGCATCATCTCCTCTGCCAAGGCTCAGAGAGTTTTACCGGTGTTTAAACGGAGCGATAAAGCGAATCATTTTAATTGGAACATGCAGAGAAATAGCGCGACGGCAATAAGTGCTGTTAACAATGATATAGTCGCAGCCTACATAACATATCGTGCCGCAGAAGGTAGAGCATTTGTGACTTATAATGGCGTCAGTACCAAGGACGACTTCGTCGCCCAGAAAGCACATGAGCCGGTCTTTGAAATTATCGCCATACATTTTATAAGCCATGTGGTCGTCGATGAAATTATCGTCACAACACATCATGTCTTTATCGGGGTAGTCGACGCAGCAGGACATTTTGTCTTCAGGGCCATACCAATGTGGATATTTTGTTTCCATAAAAATCAACATCCTCCTTTATTTGACTTAAGAAAAATGATAAAATTTTATATATCTGTCTCTACTTCAGCATATGACTTACTGAAACATAATGTTACAGTAAGTCGACATTTTAGGAGATGATTTGTGTTGCGCGAATTTTGCTGTATGAATGACTACTCAAAGTTACAATAATGCTTCTGAGATAGGTGATACGGGCTGTCAGCAGGAAAACAGCCACATTGTAGCGAATAAGAATAAATTAATATTCTAAAATTTAGGAAGGTGAATCTTCAGTAATGGAGTTTATGAAAAATAGCAACATTATTCTTATTGGCTTTTTGGTGTGGCTGATTATTGCACCGCGCGTGAACAGTCCCCGGTATGGTGAGCTGTTTTTAGCCTATATGACAGCATTATTATTCAGTCTTATTGCCAGTTCGGAGCTCATGATGATCAAGCCGGTTGCCTTTTTCTTTACTTTAGGAGGCGTATTAGCTTTTTGTTACGTTGTAGCGAGGAAAACCATCCGAATAACAATTCGTAAGTAGGCTTGGGCGAATCACTACAGGATATTTCCTGGAAAAGAGGTTTATTATGGCATTAAAACCTGATAAAAAGCCTCCTAACATCGGGCGGAGCCGTGACGGCACTGCCAACGACCGGGCTGAGGTGAGGTATTTTAAAGGTGAGGAACAGTTTGAACGCTGGCGTAAAGAGTTCATTCAGCACCGGGCTTATGAGCTTAAATTAGCTGCTATCAGCAAACTTAGTTATGATCTTGTAGACTATCAGGCTCTCCTTACCAGGGAGCCATTTCCTGATTTGAAGCTAACTGATTACAGCTACCTTGTCGACGAGGCCAAGACGAAAGCAGAAGCTAAATATTTTTATCCTGTGGCGGGGAAAATTGCTGTAATTATTGGTTTGTTAGGAATATTGGCAATACTTTTTAGTCCTAGCGTCCTCCTGATTACAGCAGCATTGGGCGTAGCGACGGCGGTATCACTATTCTTTACCATGAAAGACAGGGACAATGCTATAACACAGGCGGAGCAGGACGCATTAGCCGAAATAGCCCGACGGAATGAACAGGAACGCTTAGCCTTCGAAGAAGCCCGACGTCAGCATGAAGAACAGGAAAACTCACGGATTATATTTATTGAACAATTGCTGGCCGGAGAGCCTGGTGCAGTGAGATCTCGGTTGGACTATGCTCTGAACCAACTAAAATTGCCGGTAGTTGTTGAAGTAGATATTGATTTTTACGGCAATATTTTTTTTGTAAAGGTATGGCTGCCGCCAAAAACGGTAGTTCCCCGTCAGGCCTGTGAACTGCTGGCATCAGGCCGTATTCAGTACCAGGATAAAGATGCTAGGGTATTTAATAAGCAGTATTTTGAACTATGCGTTGCCATTGTGTTACAGATAATGTCCACAATATTTGCCAACATACCATCCTTTCAGGAGGGGTATGCTGCCGGCATGGTTAAAAGTGAATTTAGCGATGATTGTGTAATTTCATTAAAAATTCCCCGAGAAAAAATTGACAATGTCTGCCGGGCGTCAAATGCTATCGCCGCAATGCAGGCATTTGACGCAGTGTACGAATGTGATACTGCATTGGTGTTGTATCCTATAGATATGTTACAACCACCTGAATGGGAAGGCCTTGAACCGCAGTTGATAAAGAGTTTGCGGGTGCGAATATTTAAATAGAAATGCAGATACTAAAAAAGAAGAATTTTACAAAACATTTTAGGATAAAAGAGGAATTTTATTTCTTAGAGAGAAATCTTATTTAAGAGAAATATTATTTTTTAGCTGTGACTAATTAATATTAATAATGTAAAGGGGGATTATTTTAATGAAACTTGCTGATTTAGTTCAAAGCGCTGATTGGAAAGCTGAAAAGCATGTACCGGTAATTGACGCGCCCGATAAGGTGAAAGCTGGAGAAAAAGTCGCTGTTGAAGTATGTGTCGGTAAAGAAATTGCTCATCCAAATACTACTGAACATCATATTCGTTGGATAAAACTTTATTTTAAACCGGATAATGGCAAATTTGCCCATGAAATTGCAGCTTTTGAATTTGCTGCTCACGGTGAATCGGTTGAGGGTGCAAATAAAGGATCTGTATATACCGAGGCATTTGGCAGAGTCGTTATGAAACTTAATGTTTCCGGTACATTTGTTGCTGAAGCTTATTGTAATATTCATGGCCTTTGGGAAAATTCTAAGGTTATTGTTGTCGAAGAATAATCATTATTGCTCGTTATTAGGGCCAGGGAATAATCCCTGGCTTTTTTACTATGAAATCGGTGAATCATTGTTCAAAAGATTAAGAAATGGTATAATATGGGTGAGGGTTGCGAGGAACTGCATATAATGTACCGGGAGGTTGAAATGTATGCAGAAGCTGCTGTTAGTAGTCGCCTGTTGCTCCTTTCTTTGGAACTATACCATTCCCCGGCGCTACATGCGTTATGAAGACGGCAAGGTCTTATGCGGGCGCCGTTTAATCAGAATAGCGCTATTGAAACTGGCAAGCCGTATCGGTTCAAAACTTGCCAGAAACTTGACGCTTATTTTGATATTTCTGACTTGGGTAATCCTTTCATGCTATTTTATTGCCATTAGTGCCGCTTTTTCTACAATTGGGCTCAAAGCGGTCGCAATGCTTGCCGCTACTTTGGGCACACTAGCACTATGGCAAGACATGGCTTTTGCCTACCGTAACTTCGCTGAGTGGTGCTATAGCCAGGAAGACAGCATTATTTTGGTTAGTAAAGGCTGTTGGGAGATTGTCCTGGCTGGCTTGGTATTTGTTAATATCTTCCTGGGGAATTAAAATTTCTCTACATTTTGTCCACTTGTAGAAGGATATTGTACTTATATGGAGAATATAAAGTGCCATGCTGAATTACATGCTGCATACTAAAGGGGGATAGGCATGGCACTGATTGTAAAAAAATTTGGCGGGAGCTCAGTAGCCACACCAGAAAAAATCATGGCGGTCGCCAAGCGGGTACTGCAAGAAAAAAACGTTGATGACAAGGTTGTCGTTGTAGTGTCAGCAATGGGAGATACTACCGACGATTTGATAAGTTTGGCAGAAGCCATAACCGACCAGACTTATGGCCGGGAGATGGACATGTTGCTGGCTACCGGTGAACAAGTATCAATTGCGCTGTTAGCCATGGCATTTGCCAAACTGGGCCATCCTGCTGTATCCATGACTGGTTTTCAGGCTGGCATCACTACAAACGAAACCTTTAACAAGGCCAAAATTACCGGAATTAATCCAGATAAGGTTTGGAAAGAACTGAACGCCGGAAAAATAGTGATAGTAGCCGGTTTCCAGGGGATAACTAACGATGGTGAAATAACTACCTTGGGTCGGGGCGGTTCTGATACTACCGGGGTGGCATTGGCAGCCGGATTAAAAGCCGACCACTGCGAGATTTATACTGATGTAGATGGTATTTATTCTTCGGATCCCAGGGTCGTCCCGACAGCCAGAAAGATGAAGGAAATAACATACAATGAAATGCTGGAAATGGCCCGGCTTGGCGCCGGGGTTATGCATCCGCGCTCGGTTGAACTGGGAAAACATTATGGCATGCCAATTCATGTCCGCTCCACTTTTACGCACGAATCAGGTACATTTATCAGGGAGGAATATACGATGGAAGAAAAAGAGTTTGTAATACGTGGCGTAACACATGATACCAATGTAGCAAAAATTGCTGTGTTGGGAGTGCCTGACCGACCTGGTATTGCTTATAAAATATTCTCGGCTCTGGCCGCGGCCAACATTGACGTGGATATGATTGTTCAGAGTGTTAGGGCGGTTGACAAACACATCATTGATATGGTATTTACTATAGCTCAAGGCGATGTTCCACAAGCCAAGACCATCTTAGAAAAACTCAGTGCTGAGATGGAGTTTAGCGGTGTAATTATTGATGAGAAGGTGGCTAAAGTATCAGTGGTAGGCGCAGGTATGCTGGGCAATCCGGGAATTGCCGCCGCTACTTTCGGAGCGTTGGCTGACGCTGCTATTAATATTGAAGTTATAAGTACTTCGGAAATTAGCATTTCCTGTCTCATTCAAGCTGATAAAGTCAAAGAAGCTGTCAACGCCATTCATGCCCGTTTTTTTCCTGCCTGAACATGAATAATACTAAATTGAAAATAACAGTCCCATTTAAATCTGGGACTGTTATTTATATTGCAAGTTTTTAGCAAAAATTGGAAAGCTATTTGCGAAGGAGTAATAGAAAAAAAGAGAAAAAAGCCGTTTTATGAGGAGGCAGAAAATGCGATTTGTCGTTGATAGTAGAGTGTTTGAAAAACTGGATAACGTTTGCTTCGGTGTTGTTATTGCTAAAGGTGTAAGTAAATATCCGCACGATGAAATTGCCGCACTGCTTAACCAGAGTGTTCGCACGGTTGAGGACAAATTTTCCAAAGTCAAAGCCAAAGAATCGGCCCCAATTGTGCACTATCGGGAAGCTTTCCGCGAACTTGGCATGAATCCGAATAAATATATGAGTTCAATTGAAGCCATGGTGACCCGTATTGAAAAGAAAAAGGGATTCCCGCATATAAATCCCCTAGTTGATTTGGGCAATGCAATATCGCTTAAACACTTAGTTCCTTTAGGCGCGCATGACCTTGATGTGGCCAGCGGTGATATCTGTGTCAGATTTGCCCGGGCGGGCGATACCTTCATTCCGTTTGGAGAGCAGGCGTCAGAACAAGTTGACGAAGGTGAACTTATTTATTCGGTAGGCGATATTGTAAAAACCAGGAGATGGATTTGGCGCCAAAGTGAAGAAGGAAAAGTAACTGATCAAAGTAAAAATATCTTCTTCCCGATCGATGGCTTTACCGATATTAATTTAGCCCAAGTGCTGGCCGCGCGTGACGAACTGGCTGAACTGCTGGTTAAACACTTCGGTTGCAAAGTAATAACCGGGTTTGTTGACAATAATCATTCAGTATTAAATTTTTAAGATCAAATTTTCAGCAAACTATATAGTATCCAATAAAGATTTACAATAGTATTTGATTCTTTTAATGAGGGGTGCGAAGCATATGCCGCTAAACCTATTGACACTGCGCAATTTATCGAAGTTATGCGGAATTTAAAGGTTATTGAGTAATAGGGAGCGCCCGTGCTGGGCGCTCCCTTTATTTGCCGGGAAAACTTTTGAAAAATAAGCAGGAATTATGTCGAAATGTGCGAATTACATAAAACATAAAGTGGTAAACAAAAAGCAATCGTTTCTAATCAAGCTTGTTGTCGCTACCAAACCTGCTACAGACTGCGGGGGCGGGAGCGTAATAAGAATAACCTATATGGTTGAAATACCTGGTGTGGGTATCGGGAAGTACCTGTGAGGAAACATGGACACTCATAAGGAACCGTGATGCCCTCCCGGTAAGTAAACCGGATAGGTTATTAATAGATAACCTTGTTTCCGGAATCGTATCAAGCACTAATTATAATTACTGAGGAGGAAAATAACCACGAAGAAGAAACTGATTGCTGCTGCTGTAATGGCTGCCCTGACCGTTTCCACCGCTTCGGTATTCGCTGCTGCTCCTACTTTTTCCGGTGACGCCAATATCGAGTATCGTAACCAAGATGCTAATGGCGACTATCTCACTAACCGCATCCGTTTAAATATCGATTCACAAATTGATGACACCTTTTATATCCATGGCCGCGCAAGAATGGACAACAACCTGAGAGATGGCAGTCAAGACACTAAAACCGGCTTTGACCAAGCTTACATTGGCGCAAAATTTGGCCAGGCTGACCTGAGAGTTGGCCGTCAATCTCTTGCTATCGGTAAAGGACTGCTGATGGATGATGACAAATTCACCGGCGCTCTTGTAAACACTGAACTTGAAGGTATTAAATTGAGCGGCTTCTATGGTAAAGACCCTTATGCTAATGAAAAAACTTCTTTTGCTGACGTAAAAACTGCTTTTGGTGACGTAAACGTTGGCGCTTCCTACCTGAAGTCTGGCGACAAATACTACGCTGTTAACGCTGACACCAAACTTGCTGATAATGTAGTCCTGAACGCTGAATATGCTAAGAACACCACCGATAAGAAAGACGGATACCTTGCTGAAATTGCTGTAGGCCAAGCTGACAAAAAAGGCGACTTTAAATATGCCGTGTCCTACCGCGATATCGACAGCGGCGCCCTGCCTGACTTCACTACCGATGGCTGGTACAAAGATTCCAAAGGTTTCCGTGTAAAAGGTATCTACAAAGTATCTGACGCTGCTACTCTGACTGCCTACCAGGATCTTGGCGAAGCCCAAAACGGTGCTGACCATAACCGTACCAACGTAGAATTTGCTGTAAGCTTCTAAGTTTAATAAATTGCCCTGTAAAGGCGGCTCGAATGAGCCGCCTTTAAATTTGTCGAGCATTGCCATAACTTGCAATGTATTTATCGCTTAATAACAGGCATTCTATTAACAGGCACCCAAAACATTTTTTAAACGGAGGTTTTGCGTAATGTCAAGGAGCAAAAAACCAGTCAACCCTGCAGCGCAAAGTGGCCTCGACCGTCTGAAAGAAGAAACGGCTGCCGAACTTGGGCTTAAAGATTACAAAAACACCTATAAGGGCGCTCTTACTTCGGCCGACAATGGCCGGGTAGGAGGGCAGATGGTCCGCAAAATGATTAATAGTCAGGAAAATCAGTTTGCTCAAGGGAAAACCCAAGCCACCAGTGGCACATTGACTGCCAAGAATGATATTAATAAACTATCCTAAAGCAGGCAAAAGCCTGCTTTTTATATTATGTATAAAAAATTCATATTTTTACCTAATTAATAACAGGAAATATAATGGCGTAGCCAGAATAAATACATAGTAGCGGTATCACCATATTTGTAATTAGTTCTTAGCAATAGATACACCAGTTTTTCAAAAGGGAGTGCATTCAGTGTGGAAACAGCATTAATAAAAAACTTATCCCGACATGTCGGCCGGGAGGTTACTGTACAGGGGTGGGTATATAACCAGCGCTCATCAGGTAAGATAATTTTCCTCATTATTCGGGACGGCTCCGGTCTGATGCAAGGTGTAGTTATGAAACAGGAAGTCGGTGAAGAGTTATTTGCCGAAACCAAAAAGTTGACACAGGAAAGCGCCGTCAAGGTGAGAGGAATGGTGCGGGAGGAGCCGCGTTCAGTTGGCGGGTATGAGATGCAAGTCAGCGGTATTGAAATTGTCAGTATCGCCGGAGATTACCCGATCACACATAAAGAACATGGCGTAGATTTTTTGGCCGAGCACCGGCATCTGTGGATTCGTACCCCGCGCCAGGCGGCAGTGCTGCGTGTCCGCTCTGAAATTGAACATGCGCTCAGAAACTTTTTTTATGAGCGTGATTTTGTTTTGGCTGATGCGCCGATTATTACCCCGGCGGCTTGTGAAGGCACTACCAACTTATTTGAAATTGACTATCACGGTGAGAAAGGCTATTTATCCCAAAGCGGTCAGTTATATAATGAAGCTAACGCTATGGCTCTTGGTCGCATATACTGCTTTGGGCCGGCTTTTCGAGCTGAAAAGTCTAAGACGCGTCGTCACTTGCTTGAGTTTTGGATGATGGAAGCCGAAATGGCTTATTATGATATTGACGATAATATGAAACTGCAAGAAGAAATGATTTATTATGTCGTGCAACGTGTCCTGGAGAAATGTCAAAACGAACTCAAAATTCTTGAGCGTGATATCGAAAAGCTTAAAGCAATTACGCTGCCTTTTCCGCGCATTAGTTATACCGAGGCTGTCGAAATACTCAAACAGGCCGGAGAAGAATTTACATGGGGCGATGATTTTGGCGCGCCGCATGAGACCATTATTTCCAGCCATTTCAACGCGCCGGTGTTTGTGCACCGCTATCCTGCGGCCATAAAGGCTTTCTATATGAAACCTGACCCTGATAATCCCCAGGTAGTGCTGGGAGCCGACCTCCTGGCGCCTGAGGGCTATGGCGAGATTATCGGCGGCGGCCAGCGTATTGATGACCTGACGCTTTTAGAGCAGCGTATTGCCGAGCATAAGCTGCCGAAAGAAGCGTTTGAATGGTATCTTGATTTGCGGCGGTTTGGGACAGTGCCGCATTCCGGTTTTGGCTTGGGTCTTGAACGAACAGTAGCTTGGTTATGCGGCCTGGAACACATAAGGGAGACAATCCCTTTCCCGCGCATGTTGCACAAAATGTATCCTTAAGTGTAAAATGTATCTTGTGTGCAATTTTGGCATTACTGCCATAACTGCGCTAGTTAAGTACCGTAAAATGTGATACAGGGGGAGATACTATGACATTGAGCCTTGCCGCAACCCATGCGAAAGGTAAATTTGCCGTTGACAAGATTTTCGGCGCTGCCGGCGCTGCTGCTCAAGCCGTTGCCCAATTTGGCAAAGACAAAGTAGTAAATGCCACTATTGGCTCTATCTTGGATGACAATGAGGCGTTGGTATGCCTGTCCACTGTGGAAAAAGTTTTTCGCAACCTGCCTATTACTGAAGTAGCTAACTATGCACCGATCGCCGGTCTGCCTGACTACTTAGAGGCAGCAACGGCGCTGGCATTCGGTGAAAACCGCCCTGATGCCTACACTAATGCTGTAGCTACTCCTGGCGGAACAGGGGTAATTCATCATACCATTTGGAACTATTCGGAGATAGGCGATACTGTTTTGACTTCCGACTGGTATTGGGGCCCGTATAAAGTGTTGTGTGAAGAGGCCTTGCGCAAGATTGCTACCTATACCTTGTTTGATGAAAATCAAAACTTCAATATCAAGTCGTTTGAAGCTAAAGTTAATGAACTGCTGGCTAAACAAAACAGTCTGGTAACTCTTATCAATACTCCTGCTCACAATCCTACCGGTTACAGCTTAAGTGATAGTGAGTGGGACCAAGTGTTGGAGGTTGTTAAAACAGCAGCCAAAGATCAGTCTAAACGCCTGGTAATAATGGTCGACATCGCTTATATTGACTATGCTGGTGAGCAAGAGCAGGCCCGCGCCTTCATGAAGAAGTTCGGTAACTTGCCGGACAATGTTCTTATCATTTTAGCGTTCAGTATGTCTAAAGGCTTTACGATGTATGGACAGCGCACCGGGGCTATGATCGGTATTTCTAAAAGTAAAGACGTAATCAAAGAATTTGGGGATATTAACCAGTTCTCTAGCCGGGCAACATGGTCCAATGTCAATCGCGGTTGTATGCGTCTGTTGACTACCATTTATAATGATAAATCGTTGCTGGCTCAGCTAAAAGAAGAGCGCAGCCAATACTATAATATGATTCGTGAACGGGCTGATATCTTTATGCGGGAAGCCAAGACCGCTAATCTTAACATGCTTCCGTACATTGCCGGCTTTTTCCTGACCATTCCGTCAAAAAATCCTGATGCCGTTTGCAACAAGTTGCATGACGATAATATCTTTGCCGTGCCGCTTGCTAAGGGCGTCCGCATTGCTGTATGCGCCGTACCGTCAGCTAAAATCACCGGCATGGCCGCCAAAGTGGCACAGGCCATGGCTGCAGTCGAATAACCCCGTCTAGTAAAGAGAATTTCTCACGCTGCTTCCCGTCACCCTTTCTCGCCTAGCTACATAATATACAATAAGCAAAATTTTCTTATGCATGTATGAGGTGAGAAAATGGCTAACGTTATGGCAATTGCCCATATTCAAGGCGGTCCTCTTGCTCCGAATATTAAAGGGACTGTGTCATTCCGGAGTGTTCAGGGTGGCACCAAAGTAACGCTTGAGGTGTGGGGTTTGCCCCGGTACCAGCCGGCGGTAAACGGAAAGCAGCCAATCGGTCCTCACGGTTTTCACATTCACGAATCCGGCAGTTGTAAAGTCGGCGACCCAGATAACCCGTTTATGGCAGCCGGCGGTCACTGGAATCCCGATAACCAACCGCATGGCAATCATGCCGGCGATTTACCTGTGCTATTCTCCAATCACGGTTTTGCCTATATGTCTTTTTTTACCGATAAATTTTCTGTTTCCGAGATTATTGGTAAAACTGTTATTATTCACGAAAATCCTGATGACTACCGCACCCAACCGGCAGGCAACGCTGGGCGCCGGTTAGCGTGCGGCGTAATCAAAAGGCGGTACGATATTTAACATTTACTTTATGACCAGACGTTAGGGATAAAATAGAAAAGCTTAAAAAAACTGGCGCTAGATTGGCGTCAGTTTTTTTTACCATTGTTGGCACGCTGATGCGCGGGAAATACTATTTTTAAGGAGGTGATAACAATGAATTGGCGCCATGAAAGCATTCTTGACGGCACTACCTTTGAGTTTCCCCGTACCGGTTTCTGGATTATTCATGTTTTCGGTGGGCTTTTTCTCATGTTATTAGGCATGCGGACGGCGGTCAGACGGGCACCATTGCCTATTGTTGCTTATCGCCTGCTCAAAATGTTACGGCAATAAGATGAGTAAGAGCCAAAAACCGGTAACTGCCAAATGCAGCTGCCGGTTTTTGGTTATTTTAATTTTGCCGGAGGTCGCCTGACCCCTGCAGCAGGAACTTAGGGGAATATAGTTGAATTATTCTTATATATTGTGTAGAAAGAGAGTTCATCCGATGACTAAGTCCCTGGATAAGGTCACTAAACTTCAGATGGGGTAATATTTTATCTGAAGCTAAGTCTCTCTTTAGCGCATGACAAGGAGGCTTGCAGGTGGCAGAGAAGATTACCGTAACATTTTCCAACGGCCGGACTGCCGAGTATAGCAAGGGTGTTACCCTGGTAGAGGTGAGCCGGGATGCCGCCCACAGGTATACCACGCCGGTAGTGGCCGCCAAAGTCAATAACGAAATTAGGGATTTGCAAAATGTCTTGGAACAGGACAGTGTGGTAGACTTTTTTGACCTTCGTACTGATGTCGGGATGAAAGTGTACCAGCGCAGCTTGACCTTGGTGCTTATCGCTGCTGCCCAGGAACTATTCCCCGGGTGCGAGACGACTGTTGAACATTCATTAAGCAAAGGCTTGTATTGCGAACTGTACCACGGACGGGAGGTAACTCCTGAAGATATCGTCCGGCTTGAGCAGCACATGCGGGAGATTATACTTGAGGATCGCCCCATTGTTCGTGAAATTTTGCACAGAGCCGAAGCTATCGAATTGTTTAAGGCAGTTGGACAACAAGAAAAAGTCAGTCTGCTTGAACAGCTTGACCGGGAAAAAGTCAGTATTTATTACTGCGGTCAGGTTTATGATTATTTTTACGGCACAATGACGCCGTCTACCGGCTATTTGAAAGTATTTGAACTTAAATATTATCCGCCAGGCATTATTTTACGGTTCCCGGAAAAAGACAACCCTGACATACTGCCGAGATTTGTGGAAAACCCCAAGTTATTTAAAGTATTCCAGGAAGCGGATCGATGGGGGAATATCCTTAGATGTGGTTATGTAGCTACTCTCAATGAGTGCACCCGAAACGGTAACATCAAAGATATCATCAGAGTAGCCGAAGCGCTGCATGAGAAAAAAGTTGCTCAGATTGCCGACTTTGTTTCTTTAAACCGTAACGAGGTGCGGGTTATCTTGGTAGCCGGACCGTCGTCGTCCGGTAAAACAACTTTTGCCCAGCGCCTAAATATTCAACTCAGGGTCAACGGTGTGTGGCCTGTGCCTATTTCGCTTGACGATTACTTTGTTGACCGCCATAAGACGCCGGTTGATGAAAACGGCGATTATGACTTTGAGGCTATCGAAGCCATTGATCTAGAATTATTTAACTCACATTTAGCCAGGATTTTAGCCGGGGAGGAGGTTGAACTGCCTACGTTTAACTTTAAAACTGGTAAGCGGGAATACCGGGGGCACCGCATTAAAGTTGATAAAGGTCAGCCAATAATTATTGAAGGCATTCACGGACTTAATGAACGCCTGACAAGTTCTGTTCCCCGGCATTGTAAGGTAAAAATTTATGTCAGTGCCCTAACTCAACTGTCGATCGACAATCATAACCGTATTCCGACAACCGACACCCGCCTTATCCGCCGCATTGTCCGCGACAGTCAGTTCCGGTCGCATGATGCGCTCATGACGCTCAAAATGTGGCCGTCAGTTCGCCGCGGTGAAGAACGCAATATATTCCCGTTCCAGGAAGAAGCTGATGTTATGTTTAATTCAGCGCTTATTTATGAACTGGCGGTACTCAAGAAATACGCCGAGCCGCTCTTAACCAAGGTTACGCGGGAAAGCCCCGAGTATTCGGAAGCCCGGCGGCTTTTAAACTTTCTGGAGTATTTCAATTCGGTTGACGATGACGAAATTCCGCATAATTCAATATTACGGGAGTTTATCGGTAAATCGTGTTTTTACAGCCATTAAGAAAATGTCAAATACCCTGCCACTGCAGCGGCAGGGTATTTGCATTCGCGCACATGTCCGGGCGGAGATACTATTGATGTTTCGTGTTAAAGTTAAGCTTGCGGGCCAGTATGGCGGCTATTTTGCTTGTACCTGTCATGGCAGGCATGCCTTCATGATAGTGTCCAAGCTTGGCCAGAATAGAATATACCTGCGGGTTTTCCACAGGGGTATGGGCATGGGAAGAATTGCCGTAATTGTTGACATGAACAGTGCCTTGTTCAGGGGGAATAATCCGGCCAGGACCACCAACGCAGCCGCCTTTGCAGGCCATGCCTTCAATAAAGTTGGCCGCGAGCTTGCCGGTTCTGATATCATCAAGCAGTTTGGTGCAATCAGGTATGCCGTCGGCTTTGACCGGGACGAACTTTTCGGCACGGCGGGGAATGAGCTTCTCCAAGGTTGTACCGACTGCCGCGCTGACGCCGCCTGTCCGGCCATAGACACGGCCGCCCCATGATGCTACTGCGTTTTCCTCATCCGGTTCATCGGCGGGATTGATATTTGCGGCCTCAAAAATAGTGGACAGTTCCTGGAAGGTCAGGACAAAATCAATAGCTCCTTTAAGGTCTGGCAACTGAGCTTCCGATTTTTTAGCTACACAAGGGCCGATAAATACCACTTTGGCGTCAGGTTCAAGTTCTTTAATAACCCGGCCGGATGCAATCATAGGCGAAACTGACGGTGAAATATGGCCTGCAAGGTCGGGGAATTTATTTTCGATTAATTTAATCCAAATCGGGCAGCAGCAACTGGTAATTAAAAAGTCGTGTTCATCATCTTTTACGTGCTCATCATATTCAAACGCCTCTTTTATAGTGATAAGGTCGGCATAGAGCGCGGTTTCAACCACTTCGTAAAAGCCTAATTTTAGCAGGGAACTACGCAGTTGGCCGGCAGTTACGTTAGCGCCGAACTGGCCGGCAAATGCGGGGGCAACTGAAGCATATACTTTATGAGTATTTTGCCGGAGCATTTTAATCAATGGGACAAACTGCGACTTTTCCGCTAAGGCGCCAAATTCACAAGCATTAATACAGTAGCCGTCATTAGCGCATTTGTTTTTATCAATTGAGGGTCTGCCAAGCTCGTCACGGGCGATAGCGCCAAGCGGGCAAGCAGTTTCGCAGGTTGGATTTTTGCAGTCTTTGCAGGCTTCCGGGTTGGCGATAACAACCGGTTCGCTGCCCATGCCCATGAGGGCTTCTTCGTCGTATTCGTTGATTACTTCTTCAGAGTTATTAGGTTCAAGTCCCATGGCAATGCGAATTTGGTTGGCGACAAGACGCCGGGTAGCCTTATCTTCAAATTCTGACTGAAGCAAACGGCAGATTTCTTCTTTACGTTCAAATAATTGGCCTTCCCAGGCGGCTTTAGCCACTTGGTACAAAATTCGCGGCCTGATATTAAGATCGGGAGGCATTTTATTTACCATAGTTATCACCTGTCCATTATTGAGATATTTTTCTATATGAAATCCAATAAAGATTTTTTCTAGGCGTGTTGTTAGTAACGCTCCACCGCTGGCGCTTGACTTACGCTTATACTAACAACACGCCTGTAAATTTTTACTGGATACTATATAGCAGTAATTTGACGTTTTTTGTAGAAATTCCTGTTGTAGTTTATGTAATTCTTTGATATTGTAGTAGCTGGTTCTGAAATATTATTTAGGAGACGATTATGCACAAAAAACATCAAACGCAGTCTGCTTTGAAAAAAGACCTCAATCTACTGGCGGCAACGGCGCTCGTGGTTGGTATGGTCATTGGTTCAGGTATTTTTATGAAGCCGGGTAAAGTTATTGCCGCTGCCGGAGATTCGACACTGGCACTGGCTGCCTGGGTTTTAGGCGGTATTATTACAATTGCCGCCGGCCTCACTGTAGCCGAGCTTGGCGCTCAGATTCCCAAAACAGGGGGATTATATACTTATCTTGACGAAGTATATGGCAAGATGTGGGGTTATTTGTTTGGCTGGGTGCAGACGCTAATTTACGGCCCGGCGACAACCGGGGCACTTGGTCTTTATTTTGCCTCGTTGTTACTGCCGTTTTTTAATCTGCCGGAAACCTGGAAACTGCCTGTTGCGATTGTTACTGTGGCTTTTCTGGGAGGGGTAAGCGCACTGGGAACAAAATACGGCGGCTTTATTCAGTCTTTAACTACAGCCGCCAAGCTGGTGCCCATCGTACTGATTGCTGTGTTCGGGCTGTGGCAGGGTAACGGCCGGATACTTAATATGGCTAACGGCATGACTGAAGCTGCCGGTATGGGTGCGGCCATTTTGGCAACACTTTGGGCTTATGACGGCTGGATTAACGTCAGCTTTATGGCTGGTGAGATGAAAAATCCGGCAAAAGAGCTGCCGCGCTCCATAATTGTTGGCTTATTAATAGTTATTATCGCTTATCTTGCGGTTAATATGGCGCTATTGCATGTGTTGCCTGCTGCAGAAATCGCAGCTTTGGGGCAACATGCCGCCGGTACTGTCGCCGGGCTGTTGTTTGGTGAAATGGGCGGCAGGCTGATTAGTGTCGGTATACTGGTTTCTATCTTTGGCGCGCTTAACGGCTATGTCCTGACAGGTGCCCGCGTGCCTTGGGCTATGGCGCAAAACGGTTTACTTCCCGGTTCCAAAATTTTGGGCCAAATTCATCCGCAATCCGGCGCGCCGGTGAACTCCCTAATACTGGGGGTAATTTTGTCAGTAGCGCTTATGACGTTAGGCGACCCTGACCGCCTGACCGATGTGGCCATGTTTATTATTTGGATCTTTTATATTTTGGCATTTGTGGCGGTATTTGTGCTACGCAAGCGTTATCCGGACGCCAAACGTCCGTATAAGGTGCCAGGCTATCCGGTGGTGCCGGCTATTGCTATTGCCGGTTCGGTATATATTGCTTTCAGTATGCTGATCAACAGTCCTGCTGATGCTCTATATGCGCTGGGTATTACATTTGCCGGCATTCCGGTATATATGATATTGAAAAAAAATAAATAGAAAAAAAGAGGCTGTCTCAAAAAGGAGGCAGTCTCTTTTACTTTACTCCTCACAGTTTTCACACGGCCCCTTTGCGTGCCGCCTTTGGTGATCTTATTAGGAAATGAGGATAACAAACCGAGCTTTGGATACATTATTGAATAACATTCAAGATTGCTGCCAACATCCTTATTTTTCCAATAGATAAAACAATAAGGATGTCTTGGAAATAATGGCAAACTATGAGGTGAAACAATGGAGCAAGTTTGCCCGCTGTGTAACGCTATGCAAACAGTTGCGGAAGAATGTCCCTATTGCGGCAACAATATAGTTGACGGCGGTTCGCTTAACAATTATCTCGGTCCTTACAGTCCGTATATGGAAGCCAAGTCACTGCCGTTGCAACCTGAGGGGTATTGTGTTCATCTTGTGTACTGTCCGGAATGTCAATATGATGCCCGGCTGGCGGTGGCGCTTGTGACAATTTAGGCATAAAACCGGGTGGGAGGACAAATACTAAAAAAAATTGGAAGGAGTGAGTTTTTGATGTCTAATCCTATAGTGAAATGTACTGTTGATCAATGTACGCATTATATGCCTGGTGACCAATGCATGGCCGCTAAAATCAGCGTTTATAATGATGAAATGAAGGGTACTTCGTCTACGTTCGGGGAGACTCTTTGTAAGTCGTTTCATCATCGTAAAACTATGGGCGACATGGTTGGCGCTCTGCATAATGCCAATATTGGCGGTACCATGTCGGCGGCTTTTCTGGAAGGCACGCAAATTACTCCTGCGGTCGAATGTTTTGTTGCTGGTTGTAAATACTGGGAAAACGGCAACTATTGCAACGCTGAGCAAATCCATGTAACCGGGTCTAATGCGTCTAAAACCACTGATACCGACTGTAATACTTTTGTACCTAAAGACAAATAATAAAAATAGATAACAAAACGCCGGGGCGCATGCGCTCCGGCATTTTTATTACATGTTTATCTTAGTCGACGAGTTAAGGCTTCCGCCTCTATAGGCGGCGTTACTTCAGGTCGGGTAGAGTTCCACCTCAAGACTCGATGTTCAGCTGTGCTGAACGAGTTCACTAGTGGTGGCTGTGGCCGCTGCACTGGCAATTATCGTCATGGTCAACCAACTTGATGCAATCAAGTTGGGCTTTCACCTGTGCTCTAATATGATCGATATATTGCCGGCGAAGAACAGCCTGCTCAGCGCGCTCATTGTCTGTCAGACCGGTATCCCGGCTTTTTTTGGCCAATTCATTTATTCTGGCGATTAGTTCCGGAGTTATCATTAGTAATGACCTCACTTTTTCAGAATTACTATCTACAAAAAAAATACTAGCAAATTATTGACAAATGTGCAAGTTGGGTTGAAAATCATAGTTAAGGAAAAATAATTGTCAATTTTAGCAATGTAAAGGATGTGGATATTATGAACAAATGGCGGTGCAATGTTTGTGGTTACATACATGAGGGGGACAAGCCGCCGGCGGCTTGTCCGGTCTGCGGTGTCGGTCCGGAAGAGTTTGTTGAGGTTAGAGAAGCAGCAAAGGAGACTAAGACGGCAGGTAAACGCTGGAAATGCACAGTTTGCGATTATATTCATGAAGGAGATGCGCCGCCTGACAGATGCCCGCTCTGCGGTGTCAGCTCCGAATTATTTATCCTGTTAACAGATGATGTTCAGGTGCTGACGCCCGAAGCTGTTGCTCAGGCTGGAGTGGATACCGCCAGCGCGGCCCTTGATAAAGTAAGTTACGGTTTGTATATCGTAACTTCTGTTAAAGATAATAATATTAACGGCCAATGCTGTAACACGGTGTTTCAGCTTACCAGCAAGCCGTTGCGTATTTCGGTTTGCCTCAACAAAAATAATCTTACCCACGAGTATGTAATGGCCAGTGGCGTATTTGCCGTGTCAGTGCTGGGTATTAATCAGATGGAAGCAGTCCGGCGGTTTGGGTATAAATCGGGTCGTACCAGTGATAAATTTGCCGGCATTGAATATATTGCCGGACGAAACGGCTGCCCGGTTCTTAAGGATTGCCTGGCATATATTGAAGCCAAGGTACTCGCGGAAAAAACCGTGGATGTAGGTACTCATACGTTGTTTGTGGCTGATGTTACTGCCGGAAGAACGGTAGCAAATGAAGAGGCACTGACATATAGTTTATACAGGAGGAGTAAGTAGAGACTGACTATAAACGCTCAGGCTGAACATTTCTAGTCGGCTCTGCGTCGGCTATCCATACTTATGCGTAAGGATTTATGTTGGAGAGTGCACAATTTTGCACCTGCCATGTGCGGCAGGTGTTTTTTCTTTACATATACTTCTTGGCTTTTAGAGAAAAACGAGTATAATATTATCATACCGTTTAAGGAGATACTATATATTTATGGAGTGTGAGAATATGAAAACTGTCATAACAATTGTCGGGCAGGACAGGGTAGGTATTATTGCGATGGTCAGCAATATTTTGGCTGAAAATAATATTAACATCCTTAATATCAATCAGAATATTCTGGAAGGTTTTTTTAATATGGTAATGCTTGTCGATATGTCTCAGTCAATTATCAGCCTGAAAGACTTAGGCCAGCTGCTGAGAGACAAAGGCACTGCCATGGGCC
This sequence comes from Sporomusaceae bacterium ACPt, assembly GCA_041428575.1. Lineage (GTDB taxonomy): Bacteria > Bacillota > Negativicutes > Sporomusales > Sporomusaceae > Sporomusa_D > Sporomusa_D carbonis. The sequence continues at coordinate 2,288,873 of CP155570.1, read as the reverse complement.
TTGAGATTAAAGTGCAGCATGAGGATATATTCCGCGTCATGCACCGTATATAAAAACACAACCAGAAACTGCCCTGTGCATTTCTAATCAGTCTCGTCTTTCGGTAGAGAATTGTTTGGAGGTTTTAATTACATGTTCACAATGCAGGATGTCTATGAAACCAATCGCATGATTGAAGAAAATAAGCTGGATATCAGAACAATTACTCTGGGCATCAGCTTGCGGGATTGCGGCCATCCGGACATTAAGGCTCTTTGCCGCAATATTTATGATAAAGTTACTCGTACTGCCGAAAAACTGGTACAGACAGGTGAAGACATTGAAGCCGAATACGGTATTCCCATTATCAACAAGCGCATTTCGGTAACGCCCATTGCCATTGTCGCCGAAAGCTGCCGTACTGATAGTTATGTGGAAGTAGCACAAGCGCTGGATGCAGCCGCAAAGGAAGTAGGGGTTAATTTTATTGGCGGTTTTTCAGCGCTGGTTGAAAAGGGCTATACCAATGGCGACAAGGTACTGATTCGTTCTATTCCTGAGGCGCTGGCTGTAACTGAACGGGTTTGCTCCTCAGTCAATCTGGCGTCAACCAAAGCAGGTATCAATATGGACTGTGTCCGCGAGATGGGCGAGATTATAAAAAAGACGGCTGAACTCACCAAGGACCGGGATGCATTAGGGTGCGCCAAACTGGTGGTGTTCGCCAATGTTCCTGAAGACAACCCGTTCATGGCCGGGGCTTTCCACGGCGTGGGCGAGCCTGAGACAACCATCAATGTTGGTGTAAGCGGCCCCGGTGTTGTTAAACGGGCCCTTGAAGATGTTAAAGGGCGGGATTTTGGCACAGTTGCTGAGACCGTTAAACGTACTGCCTTCAAGATTACCCGCGTTGGCCAACTGGTAGCGCAGGAAGCTTCGCGGCGGCTGGGACATCCATTTGGTATTATTGATTTGTCGTTAGCGCCGACGCCGGCAGTTGGCGACAGCGTGGCGCATATCCTGGAGGAAATGGGGCTGGAAAGCTGTGGTGCTCCCGGTACAACGGCTGCGCTGGCGCTCCTTAATGATGCCGTTAAAAAAGGCGGTTTGATGGCTTCTTCCCATGTCGGCGGCTTAAGCGGGGCTTTTATCCCGGTGAGCGAAGATGCCGGCATGATAGCCGCTGTTGAACGCGGCAGCCTGACGTTAGAAAAACTTGAAGCCATGACCTGCGTATGTTCGGTTGGTTTGGACATGATTGCTGTACCTGGCGATACTTCGGCAGCTACTATTTCGGGTATTATCGCCGATGAAGCAGCAATCGGCATGATCAACAACAAGACAACGGCAGTGCGCATTATTCCTGTTCCCGGCAAAACAGTGGGTGATAACGTCGAGTTCGGCGGTCTCTTGGGCTATAGCCCGATAATGCCGGTAAGCCGTTTTAAATCAGATGCCTTTATCGCCCGGGGCGGACGGATTCCGGCACCGGTACGCAGTCTTACCAACTAATGAATGCGAGTGCTCCACTTCTCCCGGTTATTACGAGCGCAGCACGGCAATCTTACCATTTTTTCATAAACTATTGCTTTTATGTGATTGGATGAGCGTTTATGCTATAATTAATTAAGAAATGATGCGTCCGCGAAATGAGGGGTGATGAGGGTGGAGGAAACTTTAAAACAACTCCTTGAGGGGCAGCAACAGCTTTTTGAAGGGCAAAAGCAACTCTTTGAGGGGCAAAAGCAGCTTTTTGAAAGGCAAGAGCAGCTTTTCGAAGGGCAAAAGCGACTTTTTGAGGGGCAAAAACAACTTTTTGCCAGGCTGGACAAAGTGGAAAATAAGCTGGACGGGCTGGAGACCAGGCTTGATGGCTTGGAAAGCCAGGTAGCAGAAAACACCGGTATTATCAACGGACTGGTGCACTGGCAAGAGGAACTCAATGCCCAGATTCACGGGTTAGGGCATCATCTGACCAGGATTGAGGGGAAAGTGACCCAGCTTGATGAAAAAACGGACAATCTGGACGCGAAAATCGGTAAGCTTGATGAGCGCCTTAGCATTATTGATGAACAATTGCACCGTATGACAGGTAATGTGAATTTTCTGCTTAAAAAGACCAGTGAACATGAAGAAGATATTTACCGGTTACGCCGGGCACTGTAAAAATCCTGACATTTGGCATGCAACAAGAGGCATATGAGACTGAGCCGCACAGCTTATTAAAGCCGGTACACTGTTTAGTTGACAGCGTACCGGCTTTAAATAACAAGGTTGGTAAGTCCTCCTGTTTATATATTATAGCTCATTGCTTGCGCGGTATTTTAATATGGCGTCAAGTTTAGCTTCGGGGGTTGGGGCTTCAGTCCAGATGTCTTTAAAAATATAGGAGCTTTTGAAACTGGCGCTCCACAGGAAAGCGCCGTCAGGTGTGTAGTAGGCAAAAATAACTTCCTGCTTAAGGTTTTCCGGCATGGCTCCATCACTGTCGGTAATGAGGGCATAGTGTCCTTCCGGGGTAATTTCAAGCCCGAGTGTGGTAAGTTCATCTTCAATTTCGGTTTCCTCAAACCCCAGACTTTCATAGAAGTTTAAAATGGTTGCACTGCTCATGCTATCATCTCCAATTTATATAATTTATGGTTACTATCGCTGAGTTAAAAGGTATTAAAGCGGGTTCTGTTGAATTTAGGCCATGAGAACAATAAAAATGGGACATAATTAAACGAGGTGATCCGATTTGGAACCACATATTGATTTGTTTACAGCTAAAACCGGTCTGCTTGACAGCGTACTGGCAACAGGTTTTCCCTATGATGTTGCAACGCATCCCGCTAATAACATAAACTATTTTACCAGGTTGCTGGTAAAAACGCGAGCCGTCAGGAGATTTGGTTCGGCGGCATATGATTTGGCTTGTGTGGCCTGTGGCCGGTTTGACGGGACGTATCAGATTGATGATCTCATTATCGGCTGCTGACAAGCCAAATAAAGGTAACAGAGGAATCAGGTTGGAGGGCGAACAAGGCAATATATGAGTACAAATTTTGAACAACTGGGGCTGATAACGCCGCTTATGACAGGTCTGGCCAAAGCGGGGATTTCCGCCCCGACCGCAATACAGATTCAAGTTATCCCGGCAGCGCTGGCCGGCAAGGATATCATCGGTCAGTCGCCCACAGGCACCGGTAAGACGCTGGCTTATCTGCTGCCGTTACTGCAGAAGCTTGATAGCGCTAAGCGCGAGACACAGGCCGTAATTTTGGCTCCGACGCACGAACTGGCTATTCAAATTCAGCGTCAGATCGAAATGCTGGCAAAAAATTCCGGCTTATCGGTGACAGCTATGCCGGTTATTGGCGATGTCAATATCATCCGGCAAATCGAGAAGTTGAAAGAAAAGCCGCACATCATTACCGGTTCCGGCGGCAGGATTCTTGAATTGATGCAAAAAAGGAAAATAAATGCCCAGACTATCAAGACTATTATTCTTGACGAAGCTGACCGGCTGCTTGACGAAAAAAACGCCGATAGTGTTAAAGCGGTTATTAAGGCCACGCAAAAAGACCGCCAACTGATGTTGTTTTCAGCAACAATAACTCCGGCAACACTTACAAGAGCCCAAGAACTGATGAAGAATCCTGAAGTGCTGTCGGTGCAAGGGAGCCTTGCTGGTTTGCCGGGTATTGAGCATATATATTTTGTGGCCGATCAACGGGACAAATTTGAAGTCTTGCGCAAGGTGGCAAGAGCTATTAATATTGACCGGGCGCTCGTGTTTATCAATAAAAGTGAGGATGTTGAACTCACCGTTGCCAAGCTTAACTATAATGGGTTGCCGGCAGCCGGTATTCACGGCCGTTTGATGAAAGAAGACCGGAAAAAAGCTTTGGAGGATTTCCGGAACGGTAAGATTCGGTTACTTGTTGCTTCCGACCTGGCCGCCCGGGGGCTGGATATCCCGGGAATAAAATATGTATTCAATTTAAATGTGCCGGAAGACCCGGAAGTATATTTGCACCGGGCCGGCCGCACCGGTCGCGCCGGGCAAAGCGGCACGGTAATCTCGATAGCTGCCCCCCGGGAAGCCGGTTTGATTGAGAAATATAAAAAGGTTTTGAAAGTCAAAATAGTGCCTAAGCATATTGCCAGAGGCAAAGTTTTCGATAAGAAAGTTTTTGATAAGAACAGCAACTGAGCATTTGCGAGATAAGACGGTACTGGGAAGTTCCAGTACCGTTTATATATGCGCGATTAGAAGTCCGATAATTCCTCTTACGCTTGTCATGGCAGATATGCCAATAATTGTGTTAAAATATAAAAAGTACAGGAGGGAGTGTTATGCGGTATTTATATAAAAGTTTATTGTCAATGCTGCTGCTGTTGCTGATGGCCCTGAGCGCCGGCTGTAGCGGCCGGCGGTATGCTTGCTTGGCAGGGACCGGTGGTTAAGTGAGACTGTACATTGCTGAAAAACCCAGTATGGCCGCAGAGATAGCCAAATGCCTGCCAGGGCCGGTAAGCCGCAAAGACGGATATATTATTACCGGCGGTGGCGTAGTCACTTGGGGGTATGGGCATATTCTCCGCCAGGCTGAGCCTGGTGAATATGATCAAAAATATGAAAAGTGGCGGGTAGAGGATCTGCCTATTATACCGCAAACCTGGAAACTATTTGTTGCTGATTCTTGTAAAAAGCAATTTGACATAATTAAAAAATTAATTGAGCAAGCAACCGAAATCGTTCATGCCGGTGACCCTGATCGCGAAGGGCAACTGCTTATTGATGAGGTACTTGACTATATTGATAATCAGAAGCCGGTACGCCGCATTCTGTTGAATGCGCTGGATGAGCAAAGCATCAAAAAGGCCATTACTAATCTCCGCGACAATCAGGAGTTTTTCAACCTCAAGCAGTCAGCGCTGGCCCGGTCCCGCGCCGATTGGCTGATTGGCATGAATCTTTCCCGGGCTTATACACTGGCGGCGCAACAGGCAGGATACCGGACTACCCTGCCGGTGGGACGTGTAAAGACGCCTACCCTGGCGCTGGTTGTGCGCCGGGAACGGGAGTTAGAGGCGTTCAAACCGGCCGACTATTTTACTGTTAAAGCTGATTTTCAGCACTCCCATGTAACATTTACGGCTTACTGGAAACCGCAAGACGATCAGCCTGGTTTGGATACCGAAGGCCGCTTGGCTGACCCGGTTGTCACCAAGGGCTTATTAGAAAAACTCGCGGCCGCCACCCAACCGGCGGTAATTGTGCACTGCGAAACAACCGAGAAGAAAGATGCGCAGCGTCTGCCGCTATCGCTTTCAACCCTGCAGGTCATGGCCGGCAGGAAGTTCGGTTATGACCCGCAAGTTGTCCTGGATACCGCCCAAAAGCTATATGAGAAGAAACTGGCTACTTATCCGCGTTCTGACTGTGAATTTTTGCCTGAATCACAGCACACTGACGCCCCGGTAATTCTTGAAAATTTACGGGGTGTAGCCCAGGCCGAACTGGCAGCATGGTCTGATAAAGCAGATTCTTTAATCAAGAGCCGGGCCTGGAATGACAAAAAGATTACGGCTCACCATGCCATTATTCCTACGGTGGAAAGATGCAATTTTGCCGCTTTGAGCGACACCGAAAAAAATATTTACTATCTTATCGCTCAGGCCTATATTGCCCAGTTTTACCCGGTGCATGTCTATGACCAAACCCGGGCCGAGATTGAACACGCCGGAGAAAAATTCACCGCCAATGGCCGGATTATCAAGAAATTGGGTTGGAAGGAAGTTTATGGTGCCGACGTTGAAGAAAAAAAGGAAGAAGACAGCGGGATGCTGCCAGCCATGAAAAAAGGCGACCAAGCTCAGTTTGTCCGCGCTTCAGCCGAAAAGAAGACGACCAAACCGCCAGGGCGCTTTACTGCGGCAACCTTGGTGGCCGCAATGAAAGAAATCCATAAATATGTTAAGAATCCTGATTTAAAAAAGCAGCTTAAAGATGTTGCCGGTATTGGCACTGAGGCTACCCGCGCCACTATTATCAAGGAACTGATTGAGCGCGGTTTTTTACGGGAGGAGACCAAGAAAAAATATCTGCGCCCGACCGAGCCGGCCTACCTATTAATTGATGCTCTGCCTGACGAGATGACTTATCCTGATTTTACGGCACTGTGGGAAAGTGTATTGCACCGTATGGCCGAAGGCAGCGAAAATTTGGAGGCGTTCTTACGGCAGCAGGCCAAGTTTGCGGCCGCGCTATGTGTTAAAGCGACGCAGGCATGTATCCCGCTCAAAGGAGAGTACCCCTGTCCGCGCTGCCGCAGAGGTGTTTTACAGCCGAGAACCGGCAAGCACGGAAAGTTTTGGGGGTGTTCGCGCTATCCGGCCTGCCGAGCCTCGTATGATGACAAGGACAATAGGCCGGATATACCGGCACGGCAGAACGAAAGGACTGTAACATGAATTTATTATCAATAGAAAACTTGACGAAAAGTTATGGTGAGCGCCGTTTATTTGCCAATGTAACCTGGGGTATTGCCGAAGGCGATAAAATTGGCCTGATTGGGGTTAACGGCACTGGTAAGTCAACTTTTTTAAAAGTGATCGCCGGGGTAGAACCGGCTGATACCGGTAAAGTCATTAAGAGCAGCAGTATACAGATAGAGTATTTACCGCAAAACCCGGAGTTCGACGCTAAGGCAACTGTGTTGGAGCAAGTGTTTAAAGGCAATTCGCCGGTAATGCAGGTGTTGAGAGAGTATGAGCAGGCGTTGGCCGATGTGCACAATCATCCTGGTGATGCCGTACGGCAACAACGGCTGATTAGCTTAACCCAGCAGATGGATGCCAGGGATGTTTGGCAGTTGGAAAGTGAAGCTAAAACTGTTCTTACCAAGTTGGGCATTACCGATTTCGCGGCAGTTGTCAGTACACTGTCCGGCGGACAACGGAAAAGAATTGCGTTAGCCAGCGCGCTGATTAATCCTGCTGATCTCTTAATTTTGGACGAACCGACCAACCATATTGATAATGATACTGTTGCCTGGCTGGAACAATATTTGCATAAACGCAAGGGTGCGCTGTTAATGGTTACCCATGACCGGTATTTTCTCGACCGGGTAACCAACCATATTATTGAATTGGACAAAGGTAAGCTGTATACATATGACGGTAACTACAGCAAATTTCTGGAGATGAAGGCTGAGCGGGAAGAGCAGCAGGAAGCCAGCGAACGCAAACGGCAAAATCTCCTGCGCAATGAGTTGGCCTGGATCAGGCGGGGGGCGCGCGCCCGTAGTACCAAGCAGAAGGCGAGAATCGAAAGGTTTGAACAATTAAGCGCCCAGACGCCGGAAATGAGCGGCGGGCAACTGGAAATAGCCGTTGGCGCCAGCCGGTTGGGCCGCAAAATTATTGAGATTGAGCATATTGGTCAAAACTATGGCGGTACTGCCTTTATTCGCGATTTTAGCTATATTGTCCTCAAGCATGACCGGGTAGGGATTATTGGTCCTAACGGCAGCGGTAAATCGACGTTGCTTGATATTATTGCCGGCAGGCTTTCGCCTGATTATGGCCGGGTGGAAGTGGGCCAGACAGTAAAGATCGGCTATTTTTCTCAGGAAAATACTGAAATGGACCAGGACATGCGTGTTATTGAATATATCAGGGAAGAAGCTCATTTTTTGCCTACGGCTGACGGCGGTACAATGAGTGCGGCGCAATTGCTGGAGCGGTTTTTATTTCCTCCCAATCTCCAGTGGACGCCCATCGCCAAACTGTCAGGAGGGGAAAAGCGCCGCTTGTATTTGTTACGGGTGCTTATGAGCGCCCCTAATGTGCTGCTGCTGGATGAGCCTACCAACGACCTTGATATTCAAACCTTGACAATTCTGGAAGATTATCTTGATGAATTCCCCGGCGCGGTGCTTATTGTTTCCCATGACAGGTATTTCCTGGACAGGCTGGTCGACAAAATATTTGTCTTCGAAGGCGGTGGCAGAGTCAGGCAGTATACCGGCAATTATTCGGAATATCTGGGAAAAATAAGCAGCTCGCCGGAACCCGAAGCCGGCGATAAAGCCAAAAGCTCAGCCGATAATAAGCCGGTAGCTGCGGATAAGCCGAGAGAACGTCCTCGTAAGCTTACGTTCAAGGAGCAAAGGGAATATGAGCAGATTGAAGACGTTATCGCCGGAGTGGAACAGGAATTACAACAAGTTACGGCCGCAATCGATGCCGCCGGCAGCAATTTTGAAGTGTTGCAGGAGCTTGTGCGGATGCAGCAGGAACTTCAACGCCGGCTGGACGAATTGCTGGAACGTTGGACATATCTGAATGAGCTGGCGGAAACATTGAATGGTTAACTGCTGCTCTTCAAAACCCCCATTGTAAGGAACGGGTCCAAAGTTACTGTTGGCTATTGCCCTGAGATTTGGAGTAGTTGGAGCTAAGAGAATGTTGCACTTCGTCGTTCGGAGCGGCTATAACATGACTCCGGGTACATAGATCATTGAAAAAAATGACAGGGGTGAGATCGCCATATCATATTCCGCGGGATGACTGTGGAGGAGCTCACTTCGTCATTGCGAGCGGAATGACTGGTGGAAAGGCGGGGGAAGATGGCATACACACCCATGCATTTATACGGATTAATCCTTACTTTGTTAGTAGTTGCCGGAATCGGGCTCTATTCAGCAAAAAAAATCAAAACAGCAGGCGACTATACTGTTGGCGGACGCCGGGCCAGCGCTTCCCTGGTTGCCGGCGGTATCGCCGGTACTGTGATGGGGGGAGCGGCAACCATCGGTACGGCTCAACTGGCTTTTCTTTACGGCTTTGCCGCGTGGTGGTATGCCCTGGGAGCCGGTTTGGGCCTGTTGCTGCTTGGTTTGTTGTATGCTAAGCCGCTGCGGGCATCAGGTCTGGAGACCATCCCCCAATTTCTGGTGACCAATTATGGCCGGACGGCCGGCCCGATCATCAGCATTACATCTTCTATCGGTATTTTTTTCAGTATTGTAGCTAATTTTCTTTCAGCCATTCCCCTTATGTCGGTGGTTTTCAGCGTGGATATCTACCAGTCGGCCGGGGTTGTCCTGGCATTATCGGTGGCTTATGTTTTTTTCGGCGGTGTGTGGGGCGTAGGGATGGTGGGCATTGTGAAGACCGCGTTGCTTTACGTCAATACTGAACAATTAAGGATCCTCCAACCCTGAAAAAGTGTTGGAGGATCCTTAATTTTATGCAAATCCGGCAGGGAAGTGATGTATTGATGTGGAAAACAGGTTAAGGATATCTATGCGAATAACGGGGGCAATTATGCTTAATACAGCACAAAAATTACTTAAGAAATATTATGGCTATGACGAGTTCCGACCAGGACAAATCAAAGTTATTAGCAGCCTATTAAGTGGCAAGGACACTGTCGCTATTATGCCTACCGGGGCGGGAAAGTCTCTGTGTTTTCAGATTCCGGCCATGCTGCTGCCGGGAGTGACCCTGGTCATTTCGCCGCTTATTTCGCTGATGAAAGATCAGGTAGACGCGCTAACCGAGCAGGGGATACCGGCTACCTATATTAATAGTTCGTTGACCAACGCGGAAGCCGGCAGGCGAATGCACCAGATGCGGGCTGGCCGCTATAAACTAGTCTATGTGGCGCCTGAGCGGCTGACTGCCGACTGGTTTCAGGTTGCCGTTGGCGAGCTTACTATTAGCATGGTGGCTGTTGATGAAGCCCATTGTGTGTCGCAATGGGGTCATGATTTTCGTCCCAGCTACCGGGCCATTGGTCCATTTATCGCCAGTCTGCCGGCACGTCCTGTTGTTGGCGCGTTTACCGCGACAGCAACGCCGGAGGTAAAAGCTGATATTGCTACTTTATTGGCGCTTGACCGTCCGGTAGTTCATGTTACCGGCTTTGACCGGCCCAATTTGTTCTTTTCCGTGGTTCGCGGTGAAAATAAACAGGCTTTTATTGTAAACTATGTCAGGGCTAACGCCAGCCAGTCAGGAATTATTTATGCCGCCACCCGGCGGGAAGTGGACGGCTTATACCAACTGCTTTGCAAAAAAGGTTATGCCGCCGGTCGTTATCATGCCGGCTTAAGTGACGAAGAACGCATATCACAACAGGAGAAATTTCTGTATGATGATATCCGGGTCATGGTGGCCACCAACGCGTTTGGCATGGGTATTGACAAATCGAATGTGCGTTATGTCATACACTACAATATGCCCAAAAATATGGAAGCTTACTACCAGGAGGCTGGACGGAGCGGCCGGGACGGCGACCCGGGTGAGTGCATATTATTATATGGTCCGCAAGACCCGTTATTGCAACGGTTTTTGATCGATAAATCGGTTGAACATCCTGAACGTAAACAGCATGAACTTAAAAAACTGCAGGAAATGGTTGACTATTGTCATACGCCTGATTGTTTGCGGCATTATATTTTACGCTATTTTGGCGAACAGACGGCTGATGTTTGCGGCTGCGGCCGTTGCGGCAACTGTAATGCCGATGGCGAACAAGTAGATATTACTGTTGATGCGCAGAAAGTCTTCTCTTGTATTTACCGTATGAAAGAACGGTACGGCATATCGGTGGTTGCCGATGTGCTAAAAGGTTCTAAAAATAAAAAAGTTCAGCAGCTGGGATTGGACCGGCTGACAACTTACGGCTTGATGGCTGAACGCACGCTCCAAGACATCAAGACACTGATTCAACGGTTGGTGGCTACGGGTTATTTGCGGCTGACCGAGAGTGAGTATCCGGTGGTTAAACTGGCGCCAGAGGCGGTGCCGGTATTGAAAAACCAGGCCCAAGTGTGGCAAAAGACGTTTAAAGAGCGTCAACACGAGGCCGACGATACTTTATTTGAACTTTTGCGTCAATGCCGGAAACGTATCTCGGAACGGGAAAATGTACCGCCTTTTGTGGTATTTGCCGACAGTACTCTAAAAGAAATGAGCCAGCGTCGCCCGGCAGATTTGTCGGCTATGCGGCAAATCAAAGGTGTTGGTGAGATGAAACTGCAAAAATATGGCCAAGAATTCCTGGCGGTCATTACCAAGTACTTAGCCGGTAACCCGGCCGCAGGTGTTACCGTAGCCGCCAATCTGGCGGCTCTGCCTGCCAAAAAAGCTGCCGGTAAAAAATCCGGCAGCAAAGCGGATGGGGAGCCAAGTCATTTAATAACACTGGATATGTACCGTCAGGGGCTTGATCTTCCGGCAATTGCTAAGGCACGGGATTTAGCTGTCAGCACGGTACAGAATCACCTAGTCCGTTGTGCCGGTGAAGGTTATGCCGTCGACTGGGACAGGCTTATTCCGGCAGAGTATGAAGCATTGATTGTTGAAAAAATAAAAGAATTGGGTGGAACCCAGCTGAAGCCACTCAAAGAAGCTTTGCCTGACGAGGTCGGATATGCTGTTATCAAAGCGGTATTGTGCAAGCATTTCGGTGTGGCACAGTAAAAGATGAATGCCGGCTATTATAAGGCGGCAGTTATGAATATTAGCACGGTTCACAGCAGCAGTAGGGGGGGCACATGCCGTATACATATATTGTTCAATGCGCTGACGGCACCTTTTATACCGGCTGGACGACTAATATTGAAACCAGAATGGTTGCCCATAATTCAGGCAGCGGCGCGCGGTATACCCGCAGCCGCCTGCCTGTTGAACTGGTATATTATGAGATCCAGCCCAGCCAGAGTTTAGCCCGGAAACGTGAATATGCGATAAAACGCCTCAGCCGTAAACAGAAAGAATTGCTGATTGCCGGTTTTGATATTAGCTTTACATAGCACGGTTTTCCAGACGGGCGATTTCACGCAAGGATTTCATTAATGATGCAAACCGTTCCGGTTTGATTGATTGTTGTCCGTCGCACTTGGCGTTACTTGGGTCTTGGTGGACTTCAATGATCAACCCGTCGGCGCCAACAGCAACTGCCGCCTTGGATAACGCCTCGACCATCCACCATATGCCGGCGGCGTGGCTAGGGTCGACGATTACCGGCAGATGGCTGAGTTTTTTAATCGCCAATACTGCACTAAGGTCCAAGGTATTGCGGGTGTAGGTTTCAAATGTCCGGATGCCGCGCTCGCATAAAATTACGTTTTCGTTGCCGCCGGCCATGATGTACTCGGCCGACATTAAAAGTTCCTCAATAGTAGCGCTCTGACCGCGTTTTAGTAAAATCGGTTTATTTATTTGGCCGGCTGCTTTCAGTAAATCAAAGTTTTGCATATTACGTGCCCCGATTTGAATTATATCGATACATTCGCTGTATTTTTCCAACTGTTTAATTGACATAATTTCCGTAACGATGGGCAGACCTGTCGCTTGTCTGGCCAGTTGTAATAATTCCAGGCCTTCTTCCTGCATGCCTTGGAAGCTGTAAGGCGATGTCCGCGGTTTGAAAGCGCCGCCCCTGAGAAAACCGGCGCCGGCGGCTTTAACTTCTTGGGCTATATTTATAATTTGTTCCTTGCTTTCGACAGAACAAGGCCCGGCGATAATAGCCAACTGGCTGCCGCCAATCGTTTGGTTTCCAACCTCAATAACGGTATTCTCCGGATGAAATGTGCGGTTGGCTTTTTTATACGGTTCTTGTACTGACAATACTTTTTCGACATAAGTCTTGCTCAATAAATAGTCGCGGTCAAGTTTGCCTGTGTCGCCGACAATACCAAGAATGGTCTGGAATTTGCCGTAAGTGGGCCAGACACTGCAGCCGTAGTTTTCAAGTTCCTGTTTTAATTTTTCGATTTGTGCGGGGGTAGCTGATGCATTTAACACAATTACCATGAGTATGCCTCCTTTAATTATTTAAAATAAAAAATAAGGCTCACTGAGCCTTATTTGTGGTTTTTAGATTCAGTTGGTCACCTTGTTAAGGACTCATTAACGGAGAATGTATTAAGTTATCGCATGGAAAAAAGCCTGCGCCAAAAAAGCTGGCCCAAGCAAAAAAGAAGAAATATTGAGTTGCATATGATTTATGTGTAGCATTTAACATAATAAAAATCTCCTAAGAAATAAAAGTAGTTCACAATATATTGTTAATTATACCCAGGTAATTATGAGATGTCAAGGAATACTTAAAAAAGTACCGAAAATTTAATTTTGATGTAAACTGAGTTGTACAATAATAATACAAATGTGTTTGTATAGGTGAATTTTAAAATAAACCCTGACATTATTTTAGCTTTGTGGTTAAGGCTGGAAGCTTAATTGACAGTGGATACTTTTAACCGCTATACTTTCAATAGGCATTCTGTCTACGTGTTTTTGCAAACCGTGCCCGAACTGCTCAAATAAATAAGATATAATGTTCAAATTAATTAATAAACTGGAGGGACAGACGGTGCGCATTACTAAAGCCATTAAGCGGGAAATGTTGGATATATTGGAACATCATTACCAAGACACTACTACGGCGTTACATTATTCGACGCCGTTTGAACTGTTAATTGCCGTTATTTTATCAGCCCAGTGCACTGACACCAGAGTAAACATTATAACGGCGCGGATGTTTCCCCGCTATAATACGCCGGAAAAAATTCTCGAACTCGGTCAGAACGGCCTTGAGGAAGAAATCCGGGATTGCGGGTTGTTCCGGAGTAAAGCCAAGAATATATTGGCTACTTGTGACATACTCTGCCGGGAATACGGCGGGCAGGTGCCTGACAACTATGCAGATTTAGTTAAGTTACCGGGAGTTGGGCGGAAAACGGCCAATGTGCTCTTAAGCCAGCTGTTTGGCGTACCGGCCATTGCTGTCGATACCCATGTATTCAGGGTAGCCAACCGGCTCAAACTGGCGGTTGGTGATACACCGCTTGCTGTTGAACAAGGCCTGATGCGCACTGTTCCCCGGGAAAAATGGGGCGACGCCCATCACTGGCTTATTTGGCATGGGCGCAAGGTTTGCAAGGCTACTACGCCGCTGTGCTCATCGTGTCCGTTAGCGCATTTATGTCCGAGTGGCAGAATTACGGATAATCATAATTAGCTATTGTATAAATATTACATTAATCGTATAATAATACCGAGAATTGGGGGATGAATTATGATTTTCCGGAAAGCCAAGTTTAGTGATGTCGAAGCCATCCTTAAATTAATCAATGATTATGCCGAACAAGGGCTTATGTTGGCCCGGGCTCGTAATACCTTATACGAAAGTCTGCGGGAGTTTGTTTTGGCCGAGGAGGATGGGCAGGTTATTGGTGTAGCCGCTTTGCACTTAGTCTGGGATGAATTGGGGGAAATTCGGGCGCTGGCTGTTCAGCCTGGCAAGACAAGAGCAGGCGTAGGCCGCAAGATCGTCGAGATTTTGACAGAAGAAGCCCGGGAATTGGGGGTTAAAACATTATTTGCTCTAACCTACCAGCCAGGTTTTTTTGCCAAACTGGGTTTTAAAGAAGTGCATAAAGACAGCGTTCCCCACAAAATGTGGAAAGAATGCATCAACTGCCCCAAGTTTCCCAACTGTGACGAGATTGCCATGGTAAAGGAATTATAGATGAAAGCGCCCCGGTCGTTAACGACAGGGACGCTTTTTTCTTTACTACAGTTCAATATATTGTCCAGGGGAAATAATATGTACAGGGATATTTATTGCTTCAACCTTTTGTTTAAAAGCTTCCGGTGACTGGGCAATTAGCGGCCAGGTGTTGTAGTGCATGGGAATAACAATACGGGGATTGAGCATTTTGACGGCTTCGACGGCGTCATCAGGCCCCATGGTGTAATTATCGCCAATAGGCAGTAAGGCGTAGTCGATTTGTTCCAGGCGGCCAATTAACGCCATATCGCCGAACAACGCGGTATCACCGGCAAAATATACGGTAGTGCCAAAAAAGTTGACAACAAAACCGGCGGCGTGTCCGCCGGGAACGCCTGAGCCGTGGAAAGCAGGGGTAATCCGGACATAACCAAAGTCAAAGGCGCGTTTGCCGCCTAAATGCATGCTTATGTTGGCACAACCCTGTTCCCCAACTAATGAAGCTAGTTCGGCAGTGGTAATAACAGTGGCGCCGGTACGTTTGGCGATAGCCACAGTATCTCCCAGGTGATCGCTGTGGCCGTGACTGACTAAAATATAATTGCACTCAATTTCTTCAGCCTTGGCGTTGTTAATGGGATTGCCGGTAAAGAACGGATCAAATAATAATGATGTTTTGCCGTAGGTTAATTGAAAACAAGCGTGCCCGTAAAATTTTAATGTAGTCACAAACTGCACCTCCGTAGCAAATTTAATTACCAGATATAGTATTTTTCCAACTTTACTTCATAAATTCCTGCCGTGAATAAGAAAAAGTCTGAATTTATCTCCAAGGGGAAGGTTTATTGATGAATCATGGAGAATTTTAAATATATACATAATTTGTTTATTAGTAAAGGAGCACCAGCCATGATTCCGGTAATATCTGTAGTAGGACGGTCAAATGCCGGTAAGACAACCTATCTGGAAAAACTAATCGCCGAAATCAAGCGCCGGGACTATAAAGTTGCGGTAATTAAGCATCACCACTGCGACTTTGATATTGATAAACCGGGGAAAGATACCTGGCGGCATGCCCGGGCCGGGGCCGACGTAGTCTGCCTGGCTTCGCCGAATAAAGTGGCTATGATAAAGAAAACTTCCCAGGAATTGTCGCTCGACCAAGTGATTGGTTATATAGACAATGTTGATATAATCTTTACCGAAGGTTATAAACAGGAAAACAAACCCAAGATAGAAATTTACCGGCAGGCGGCGGGAAATAGCCCCTTGGGTATGAAACCTGAACTCATTGCCGTTGTAACTGATGTTGTTCTTTATGAAGAAGTTCCGCATTTTGCACTTGATGACGCAGCAGCGATGGCCGACTTTTTGGAACTAAAGGTGTTAAATAACAAAATATCAAAGGACTGATTAGCATGTATGACTGTCATAACCGTCAAATCAATTATCTGCGGGTATCTGTTACTGACCGTTGTAATTTTCGCTGCGCATATTGTATGCCTGAACAAGGCGTCCCCATGCTCAGTCATGCAGACATTCTAACCTATGAAGAACTTCTGCGGGTAATTAAGGTTGTTAGTTGTCACGGTGTAAGTAAAATTCGTCTTACAGGCGGTGAACCGCTGGTACGTAAGGGTATTGTAAATTTTATTCAAAACATTGCTGCACTAAAAACGATAACTGACATATCGCTGACTACTAATGGCAGTTTGCTTGCCGGTATGGCCGGTGAACTAAAAGCAGCTGGCCTGAACCGGGTCAATATTAGTCTTGACACTGTTGATCCTGAGCAGTTCCGGAATATTACCCACGGGGGCAATGTTTTCGAAACCCTTAAGGGGATGGAAACTGCCCTGGCCGTCGGACTGGTGCCTGTCAAGCTTAATGTTGTACTCACTAATATGATTACTGAAAGTGATGTGGCTTTTTTTGTTAATTTGGTGCACCGGGAGCCGGTAGCTGTCCGGTTTATTGAGTATATGCCGATAGGTGAGAGCCGGGTTGGGCCTGGTCCAAGCATCGGAGAAATTAAAACGATGATTAATTCCTTTGGACGGGGCGTATTAAAGCCGGCCCTGAATGTTCAGGGAAACGGTCCGGCCAAATACTTTAGTTTGCCGCAAGCCAAAGGCACGTTCGGGTTTATTACGCCGATATCCGAGCATTTCTGCGGTTTGTGCAACCGTATCCGCCTGACGGCTGACGGTAAATTTAAGCCGTGCCTCTTAGCTAACAAGGAGGTTGATGTAAAGGCGGCATTACGTGGCGGCGCCAGCGATGATGACATCGCCGAGCTTTTTTATCAAACTATTGCTCACAAGCCGGAAGGACATACACTGACAAATCCGGGAAAGCAAACAAATTTTTATCGAAAAATGTCACAAATTGGCGGATGATTTTAAATAATTTTATTTTCAATGCGCGTGGTAAAAACCGGACTTCAGTTAGTGCCGCTTTCAGCATAATTTTTCCATAAGATAAAAGTATTTTTTTCTTTAAAATTTTACTTCATGAATGAGTTTAGAAAATTTCGAAGAAACACATTTCATTAAGATGAGTTCCGAGTCAGTATCTCCTTTTGAGGACATACTGACCGATAGGGTGTGAAAAGTAATTTCCATGCCTGCCTGTGTGCAAAGGAAGTCCGAACCCAGGATTCCTTTTTTTATTTGCTTCTTAACATAATTAAGGAGGTGATTTTATTGGTTTACTGTGTTAACATGGCCACTCTAACCGTTACGTAAGATGTGCTCAACGCTCACATGCCGGGCAAGCTTATAAAATATACTATTGATGGTGAGGGGATTGCCATGGTTGCTGATAGTTATCAAGATCATATTCTTCTTACTTGGAAGAATTACATCTCTGGGAAAAACTGGACGCCGGCTATCCGTCAACAGATAGTTGAATCCTGGAACCGCTGTAATCAAGCCGGTGTAAATCCTTATGATAATAGCATTCACAATAAATTGGACGAGGCGGCATTGCATGCGAAGCTTTTAGAAAAACAAGAGCTTATAAAGATCGCAAAACCGTTTATGGCCAATCTCTATAAATTTGTTCAGGGTTCTGGTTTTGTTGTTGTTTTAACCGATGAGCAGGGTTATATAATGGAAATGTTCGGAGACGAGGATACATTAAGTAACCCAATGACCAAAAATTTTTTCCGTGGCGCTTCTTGGCGGGAAGAAGCAGCAGGTACAAATGCTATTGGAACCGCGCTGGTAATTAAGAAACCCATTCAGGTTTCCGGCGCTGAGCATTACTGCCAGAAGCATCACTGCTTGACATGCTCGTCCGCCCCCATTTTCGATGACTATGGACGCGTTATCGGTATCTTAGATATGTCAGGCGCTTTTTATATGTCCCACTTGCATACCTTGGGTATGGTAGTTGCAGCCGCCGAGGCAATTATGGCCCAGCTTGACATTCAACGAAAGAACCGGGAACTGGTTTTGGTTAATCGTCGCTTAACGAATATATTCAATACAATGTCAGACGGGGTACTCATGATTGATAATCGCGGGATTGTAAACCAGTTGAATCCGGCGGCAAAGAAAATTCTTAATAAAGAGGAGTCAGAAATATTAGGCGTGTCCTTTGATCGCATAATGAACGGCAAAGCGGTAGCGACATGGCGAATGTTAAATAACAAGGAACCATACGCAGACATCGAACTTATGGTGGATACAAAGAAAAGCAAGTTTCACTGTTGGGCTTCGGGTGAGCCTTTGACTGATGAGCAGGGAAAAGTCATCGGTGGCTTAATTATCCTGCGCCCCATTAAGCATGTACAAAACTTGATTAATAGATTTAGCGGCTATCATGCAACCTTGCAGTTTAGCGACATTATTGGTGAGAGTAAAGAAATACTGGAGGCTATACGGATAGCCTCCCTTGCAGCCTCAACGTCATCTAATATTCTTCTGCAAGGTGAGAGCGGCACCGGTAAGGAAATTTTCGCCCAGGCTATCCATAATCGTAGCGAATTGCGAAACGGTCCCTTTGTGGCCCTGAATTGTGGGGTTATACCGCGGGAACTAATTGGTAGCGAGTTGTTTGGTTATGTCGAGGGTGCTTTTACCGGTGCCGTACGGGGAGGAAAACCGGGTAAATTTGAATTGGCTTCAGGCGGTACTCTTTTCCTTGATGAGATTGGTGATATGCCGCTGGAACAGCAGGTAGCATTGCTGAGGGTATTGCAAGAGAAAAAAGTGACCCGCATTGGCAGCGATAAAGTCATCCCTGTTAATGTCAGAGTTATCTGTGCAACCAATAAAAATTTACCCCAAGAAATAGAAAAAGGGACTTTCCGGCAAGACCTCTATTATCGGATCAATGTTATTTCTATTAATATTCCGCCGCTACGCAACCGGGCCCAAGATATTCCATTACTGTTCAGGCACTTTTTGGATAAAATAGGCCGGGACCGCGGCTGTAAATTTTATGTTGAACCCCAGGTTATAGCGTGTTTGCAAAACTACGCGTGGCCGGGCAATGTCCGGGAACTGCAAAACATAGTTGAGAGGGCTGTAAGTTTAGCAGAATCAGAAGTAATTACAATGGCTCATCTGCCTATGGAGCTATATGCACAGCAAAATCCGGTTTATTTTTCCAAGGAATCCGTAGTTTCGCCGAATGTAAACGAAATATCTCGTCGTGAACAGCGGCGAAAAATAGCGAATGAAGCAGAGCGTCAGCATATCTTGCTGCTCTTGGCGAAATATGGTGGCAATGTTAGCGTTGTAGCCCGGGAATTTGGGGTTTCACGCAATACTCTCTACCGCAAAATGCGTTTATATGCAATAGAGAATTAGTTGCAAAAAGTCTATGCCGTATTTGGATAGTTCGAATAACCTGAAGCACAGTTTCACCGTGAATGATATTTATGTGTAAGCCAGGTGAAGCATAATATGGTGTCACTTTCATTGTGTCACATTTGTGTAATATAAATGTAACACAACATGACAGAAATGTGTCACTTCTAAAACAATTTTTGAGAATCAAGCCATTCGTATTATACGGATGGCTTGATTTTTTTTAGAAAAAATATGGGTTGGCATGAATTTTGCAAAAATATTTAGTCATTACATACTTGGAAACACAACTCACCTTATGTTCAAAGGAGTTGGTTTTTCTGTTGTTTTTAGCACCTTTTTCTTATTTAATTTAAATCAAATATATACTTGGAGGGGATTTACTTGTTTTATCGTGTTAACATGGCTACATTAACCGTGACAAAAGACGCAGGCGAGCAGTACAATGGCCTGGCCGGCCGGGCACTTACCTCCCGGATCGTTAAAACCGAGGTTGACGCCAACGCGCATGCACTGGGTAAGCTCAACAAACTCATTCTCGCGCCCGGCTTCTTGACCGGTACCTTCGCGCCTAACGCCGGCCGCATGTCCTTCGGCGCCAAGAGCCCGTTGACCGGAACAATCAAGGAAAGTAACGTAGGCGGTTTTATCGGTCACAAACTTGCCCGCTGCGGTGTAACGGCTGTTATCGTTGAGGATGTAGTTCAGGACGGCAAACTGTATACTATGGTAGTTACCAAAGACGGAATCAAATTAGAAGAATGCCCGGAACTTAAAGGTCTCAATATATATGATGCCACTGCCAAACTTCAGGAAAAGTATGGTAAAAAAGTCGGCATTGCCGTTATTGGCACTGCCGGCGAAAATAAAATGGCTTCGGCCTGCATCGGCGCGACCGACCAGGACGGAGAACCCACCCGTCAGGCCGGTCGCGGCGGCTTGGGAGCCGTTATGGGCAGCAAGGGGTTAAAAGCCATAGTTGTTGATGATAGTGGTGCTGCCAACATCGCCTTTGCCGACGGGGAAGCCTTCAGAGCAGGCGCCAAGAAGCTGGCTAAAGCGCTTACCAGCCATCCTGTTACCAGCCAGGGACTGCCTACCTATGGTACCAATGTGCTTGTTAACATCCTGAACGAAGCCGGCGGTTTACCTACCAGAAACTTTTCGGAAGGACGTTTTGAAGGCGCTAACGACATTAGCGGTGAGACCATGTATGAAACGATTAAAGCCCGCGGCGGCAACCCCACCCATGCATGTTCACCCGGTTGCATTATGCGTTGCTCGCAAACCTATCCTGATAAAGACGGTAAAATGCTTACCGGTGGCTTTGAGTACGAAACGTGCTGGGGTTTTGGCGCTGACCTCGGGATTAACAACCTGGACGACATTGCTTTGATGAACCGGCTGTGTGACGACTATGGTCTTGACACCATTGAAATGGCTGTTACCTTAGGTGTGGCTATGGAAGCCGGCGTGGCCAAGTTTGGCGATAGCAAAGCCGCTATCGAACTTATCCATGAAGTTGGCAAGGCTACGCCGCTGGGCCGTATCCTAGGCGCAGGTGCTGCCGTTACCGGTAAAGTGTACGGTGTAACCCGCGTACCGACCGTCAAAGGGCAAGGCATTCCGGCTTATGATCCGCGTGCCGTTAAAGGAGTAGGAGTCACTTACGCTACCACCACCATGGGCGCAGATCATACTGCCGGTTATGTTGTTGCCACCAACATCCTCGGCGTTAGCGGAAAAACCGACCCGTTGGCCGCCGCCGGCCAAGTAGACCTGTCCCGTAATTTCCAAATAGCCACTTCCTTCATTGATGCTACCGGGCTGTGTTTGTTCGTAGCTTTTGCCATCCTCGACATTCCGGAAGGGATGGAAGGTATTGTGGAAATGTGCAATGCCCGCTATGGCTGGAATTACACACTCAATGATTACCTCGAGCTTGGCAAGGAAGTGCTGCGGGACGAACGCGCCTTCAACAAGGCTGCCGGCTTTGGCGATGATTCCGACGATCTGCCTGACTTCTTCCGCAACGAAGCCCTCAAACCCCATAATGTGGTATTTGATATTCCCAAAGAAGAGCTTAAAAAAGTATTCAATTTTTAATTTTAACGTTTACAGTCGGAACCCGGTTATTATCCGGGTTCCCTTATCCTAGTAAAAAGCAATCAGGATATGGACAACATATGTAGAGTATTTGACTTGCTCTTAATAAATGTGTCCTGTTTGTGTAACAAAAGTGTAACATAAATGTGACACCAATGTCGCACTTAGTCATCCATATTGATAGGATGGCTTGTATTTTTTTAAAACATGGGTTGACATGAATGTTGCCGGTAATGTTTATATGATTTGGAACAGATCGGCTTGTGCCAAGCCCACTGGGACGATTGGCACAAGCCTTAGTCGCTGTATTTATTATTATGAGAAAGGGAAGTACTTCGGGAGGGCAGGAAAGTTATGACTATACACCGTGTGGGCCGAGGGGTGTTGTGGTTAGTCAAGCGGAGGATAGGCTTACTATAAAAAAGTAGAAATAAGCTTTGTGAAACATTGCAGGAATTGCTAAACAAGTGGCAAAATATAAATATAAGAATTTTTATTTATTTTAGTTATTCAATGGAGGCAGGCATGGAACAAGTAAATGAAGTAATTGTGCAAAAAGTTCGGGAATTAGCCAAAGATGGCCGTCTGACCTGCGCTGAAGCGACGCAATTGGCCAATGCCGAAGGTGTGCCGCCCATTGTGGTCGGAAGGGCGGCTGATGCTGCAGGAATCAAAATAACAGCCTGTCAGTTGGGATGTTTTGGGGCCAAAAAAGGAGACTAACATGGATTTTTTTAATTGTATTTCCTTGTCTAAAGCGCAGAGCCTTATTGAAAGCAGGCTGCCGGTAACGGCAACTTTGATTGAGGAAGTGCTGCTACCTGAGGCTTTGGGCCGGGTTGTTGCCGTCGATATTGCCGCTGGTGAGGATTTACCGCCATTTAGTCGTTCCACTGTTGACGGCTATGCAGTGCTCAGTCGTGATACTTTTGGCGCCGGTGAAGGTGCGCCGGTCATGCTTGATATTATCGGTGAAGTTTTTATGGGGCAAGCTGCCGGGTTCAGTGTCAGACCCGGGCAGGCGGTTATTATGCCGACAGGCGGGATGCTGCCGGCCGGGGCTGATGCGGTAGTAATGCTTGAACATACTGAGCGGTCTGATACTGAGACGTTGCTGGTTTTGAAGCCGGTTGCGCCTGGGGAGAATGTTATTGCCAAGGGCGAAGATATTAGAGTTGGCAACATAGTTATGACAAGCGGTACCAAGTTGACGCCAGCCGACATTGGCGCGTTGGCGGCTTGCGGTATCGCAAAGGTTAAGGTACGGGCACAGCTTAAAGCCGGTATAATCTCAACTGGCGATGAAGTGGTTGATATAACTGAAACGCCGGTGGGCGGTCAGGTGCGGGATATTAACACCTACACGTTAGCCGCTATGCTGACTGAGGCCGGATGTAAAGTAACACGGTATGGCGTTGTAAAAGATAAGTTTGAGGATTTGCTGGCTACAGTAGGGAAGGCTGCCAGCGAAAACCAGTTAGTACTGGTATCGGGCGGCAGCTCTGTCGGAGCCAGGGACCACACGGTGCAGGTTATTGAAGAACTGGGCCGACAGGATATAGTTTTTCACGGGCTGGCCGTAAAGCCTGGCAAACCCACGATTTTCGGCATGGTTGGCAGCGTGCCGGTATTTGGCTTGCCAGGACATCCGGTGGCAGCAATGACTATTTGTCAAACATTGGTCCTGCCGGTTGTATACAGACTTCAGGGACGGGGGCCTAACCGCGTGAATTGCAGGATTCCAGCCAGACTGACCAGAAACTGCGCTTCGGCGCCGGGGCGGGATGATGTCTTGAGGGTCAAGCTTAACTGGCAGGGGGGAGAATATCTGGCTGAACCGGTGCTGGGAAAATCCGGCCTTATTAGTGTTATGACCCAAGCTGACGGCGTTGTGAGGGTGCCTGCTGACAGCAGCGGGCTATATGCCGGGGATATAGTAACCGTCGAAGTAATAAGGGAGGCATAACAATGCACAAGGGTAAAGCATACTTAGAGTGCCTGCCGCGGGAAAAAACTTGTAAATTGTGGCAGGACAAGCTTACTGCCGCCGGCTATTTTGCCAAACCGCCTGTCGAAATAGTACCGGTAGCACAAGCTCTGGGCCGGGTTACTGCCGCCTGCACATATGCCAAGCAGTCAGTGCCTCATTATAATGGTTCGGCTATGGACGGTATTGCTGTGCGGGCGCAAGATACTTTCGGCGCGACCGAGACCAACCCGGTGCAGTTAACGCTGTTAAAAAACGGCCAACCGTTTATTGCCGGCGGCTGTTATATTGTTGATACCGGCGATTTGCTGCCAACTGATACAAACGCGGTAATTATGATTGAAGATGTGCATTTTGCAGGCAATACTGCCGAAATTATAGCTGCCGCCACTCCTTGGCAGCATATCAGGATTATCGGCGAAGATATTGTGGCTAACGAAATGGTGCTGCCTGAGCATCATGTTATCACGCCGGCGGATATAGCCGCCTTATTAGCGGCCGGACTGGAACATGTTGCCGTGATCGCCAAGCCTAAAGTTACTGTTATACCGACAGGCACTGAGCTTGTTGCCCGGGCGCAGGATTTAAAACCTGGCGCAATTCTGGATGTTAATTCGCATATGCTGTGTGCGGCTGTGGCGACATGGGGAGGAGAACCCATACGCCATGATATTGTGCCAGATAACTATGAACTGATAAAGCAGGCGGTTGAACGTAGTCTTGCGACCAGTGACATGGTTATTACCAATGCCGGAACTTCAGCGGGAACTGAGGATTTCACTTCTCGCATTTTGGCTGAATTAGGCGAAGTTTTGGCGCACGGTGTAGCCATCAAGCCTGGAAAACCGGTAATTTTGGCGCTGTGTAAAGGAAAACCGGTAATCGGCTTGCCGGGATATCCGGTATCAGCCATGCTGACTGCCGAACTGTTTGTCAGAGATGTGCTGTATCAGCGGCAGAAGCTGTCAATACCCGAACCGGAACAGGTACCGGCGGTCTTGGCGCGCCAACTGTATTCCCATGTTGGCGTCGAGGAATTTGTGCGCGTATCTGTAGGCACAATTCAGGGAAAGACGGTGGCGGCGCCGCTGAGCCGGGGGGCGGGAATGATTTCTTCGCTTATCAAGGCACAGGGGATGATTGCTGTTGGTGAAACCAGCCCCGGCTTGCCGGCAGGCGCTCCGGTACAAGTAAGGCTGTTTAACCGCCACCAGTCTGATACACTGTTGGCCGTCGGCAGCCATGACCTGGCAATTGATGTGCTGGGGGTATTTTTAAAGCGTCAGGCTAACAAGGTGTTAACGGCCGCCAATGTCGGCAGTATGGGCGGTATCATGGCGGTGAGAAATAACGAAGCGCATATTGCCGGTATTCATATGCTTGACGATAAATCAGGTCAGTACAATATACCATTTGTCAACAAATATCTGGCCCAAGGAACCTGGCAACTAGTGCGGCTGGCCCGGCGAGAGCAGGGGCTGATGGTGTTACCCGGAAACCCTAAACATATTACAGGCATGCCTGATTTAGTCCGGGAAGACATAACTTACGTGAATCGACAACGCGGTTCAGGCACGAGAATGCTGCTCGATTATTTATTGTCTAAACATGGACTGGCGTGTAATGCTATTGCTGGCTACGAAAAAGAGGTCAGCACCCATATGGCGGTAGCGGCGACAATTGTTGCGGGTGCAGCTGATACCGGTATGGGCATTCGCGCGGCGGCTAAAGCGTTAGATTTGGAGTTTATCCCGGTATCGCACGAGTGTTATGACATAATTTTGAATTTTCCGCCTGATGATGAAATTGCTGAAATCATTATTACCATTTTGCAGTCACCGGAATTCCGCCAGGAGGTTGAACGTCTGGGCGGTTATGATTTGGCCGAAGCCGGCAAAGTATTAGCAGTAAACAATATGCAGTTGGGAGAGTGACCAACGTGGTTTTGGATATTCATCTATTTGCTACTCTCCGCCGCTACTTTCCTGAAGCGCCGGGCGGCGTCCTGGCAATGGAAGCGGCTGAGGATACCACAATTGAAGAGCTTATTGCTAAATTGAACATTAGCCCTGAGGAAATTAAGATTATCATGGTCAACGGTGTGCAGGCTCAATCCGGTCAGGTGCTTAAAGACGGGGACAGAATAGGCCTATTTCCCCCGGTCGGCGGCGGCTAAGAGTCGAATTGTGTTAACAATTAAAAGGAGAAACATTAATGGAACTGACACATTTTAATAATTCCGGCAAGGCACGGATGGTTGATGTCACGGCCAAAGACGAAACCAAGCGGGAAGCTGTGGCTGAAGGCCGGATTACCATGAAACCGTCTACACTTGAGATGGTAAAACAGGGAGCCATGGGTAAGGGAGATGTACTCGGCGTGGCCCAGGTGGCCGGGGTCATGGGTGCCAAGAAAACCTGGGAGATAATCCCGATGTGCCACCCGTTATTATTAACCGGCGTTAATCTTGAGTTTGCCATTGATGATGGGACTAGTGCCATTGAGATAAAAGCAGCCGTTAAAACTACTGGTAAAACCGGAGTGGAGATGGAGGCACTGACAGCTGTATCTGTTGCTGCCCTGACGATTTACGATATGTGTAAAGCGGTAGATAAAGGGATGACCATCGAATATATCCGCCTTAGAACCAAATCAGGCGGTAAAAGCGGTGACTTTATCAGGGAGGATAAATAAATGCAGGGAAAAATTGTAGCTGTTTGTACTAGCAAAAATAAGGGTGAACGCAAGCAAAACGTTGGCCAAGCCAACCTGTTGCCCGGACTTGGCCTTGAGGGTGACGCCCATGCCGGATTCCAGCACCGTCAAGTGAGCCTACTGGCTTTGGAAAGCATTGAAAAAATGCGGCACCTGGGGCTGGATGTCCATCCGGGTGATTTTGCCGAAAATCTTACTACTGAGGGTCTTGACCTGCCGTCATTGCCAATTGGCACAAAATTGAAAATTGGCGAGGTTTTGCTTGAGGTTAGCCAAATTGGTAAACAATGCCATAGTCGCTGCAATATCTACTATCAGGCCGGTGACTGTGTCATGCCCAAAGAGGGAATATTTGCTATTGTACTGACTGGCGGCCGGGTGGCTAACGGCGATATCATCGAGGTGATGGAACATGTTTAGTATTGGCATTATCACGGCCAGTGACAAAGGTTCGCGCGGCGAGCGCGAGGACTTGAGCGGCAAGGCGATTGCCACAATACTCGCCAGTTTGGGTGAGGTAAAACATTATGTAATAGTGCCTGACGAACGCGAGGCCCTTAGCCAGGCAATGATTGACATGGCTGACAACCTGGGCATTGACCTTATTCTTACGACCGGCGGCACTGGTTTTGGGCCCCGTGATGTGACGCCGGAGGCAACTTTAGCCGTTATTGACCGGCAAGTGCCAGGTATTCCTGAAGTTATGCGGGCCAAATCGCTGGAAAAGACGTCACGGGCCATGCTGTCCCGGGCAGTGGCCGGTTTGCGTGGCCGTACCTTGATTATTAATTTGCCTGGCAGTCCTAAAGGTGTAACAGAATGTCTGGAAGTTGTTTTACCGGCGCTGGAGCACGGCTTAGCCATCATGAAGGGTGAAGCCGGGGAGTGTGCCAGATAAGTTGTGAACTAAGGAAATTGAATAATATTCTTCGAGTCTGCCGGTCTAAAGTAAAGGCCATGACCGTAGACCGTTAGGGTGTTTTGGGAAACTAAGGCGCCTTCCGTTGTGAAAAGAAGAAGCTGGTACCGGTAATAAAACCGGCATTGCTATATTCTTTTGCAATGCCGGTTTTTATACATTTATCTACCAGAAAAGAGGGTGGTTAATAAAAGAATAGTTTATTATGGTACAATATTTGGTTAACAGAAAGAGGTGCGTATAATGCGAAACAAAGTCCTAAAACTAATCGGTTCTATGGTAATAATTCTTATGGTTTTTGGGCTGACGGCCTGTCAAAAGGCGCCAAAACAACAGGCGGCGCAAAACCCGCCCAAACCAGCCAGGCCGGAAGTAATCCTGGCAACCACTACCAGTACCCAGGACAGTGGTTTGCTGGATGTTATTGTTCCTGCTTTTGAGAAAAAAACCGGTTATAAAATCAAGACAATTTCGGTAGGCACCGGCCAAGCGCTCGCCATGGGGGAAAAAGGCGAAGCCGATGTGCTTCTGGTGCATGCGCCTGACGCCGAGAAAAAAGTAGTTGCCGGCGGAGCGGCGATCAACCGTCGTATGGTAATGCACAATGATTTTGTACTTGTTGGACCGAGTGAAGACCCGGCAAAGATAAAAGGTAAATCGGTTATTGATTCGCTGAAAGCAATTAACAGCGTCAAGGCGGTGTTTGTTTCGCGCGGTGACGATTCAGGCACGCATAAGCTTGAACAAAAGCTATGGCAGACTGCCGGAATTAAACCGCAAGGTACTTGGTATCAAGAAGCCGGTGCCGGGATGGGACAGACGCTAAAAATCGCGGATGAGAAAAAAGGCTATACCATTTCTGACCGGGCTACCTATCTTGCTCAACAAAAAAACATAGCACTACAGGTGTTGGTTGAGGGCGATGCTAAATTATTAAATATCTATCATGTTATGGAAGTCAACCCGGATAAGTTTGCTAAGGTAAATAAAGAAGGAGCTAAGGCGTTTGCCGATTACTTGTTATCTGATGAAGGCCAGGCTTTAATCAGTTCTTTTGGCAAAGATAAGTATGGCCAGGCATTATTTACAGCCGATGGTGGTAAGACTGAAAAGGATTTCGGCCTATAATATAAGACTATAAAGGGAATAAGTTATGGATAATATCTGGCAAGATCCTGATATATTGGCAGTTACCCTACTTACTGTGCAGGTGTCAGGCGTAGCTACTCTCATAAGTATTATATTGGGAGTGCCGCTAGGTTTATGGCTGGCACTCAGTGATTTTTTCGGAAAGAAATTTATTGTTAGTGTGGTTAATTTCGGTATGGGCCTGCCGCCCGTGGTAGTTGG
This sequence comes from Sporomusaceae bacterium ACPt, assembly GCA_041428575.1. GTDB lineage: Bacteria > Bacillota > Negativicutes > Sporomusales > Sporomusaceae > Sporomusa_D > Sporomusa_D carbonis. The sequence goes on along the minus strand of CP155570.1, from coordinate 2,260,476 downwards.
TTTGGTAGTTAGCCTGATGTTATGGCGGTATGGGCCGCTGGGTATGCTGGGGATAATGTATACTCCTTGGGCTATGATTATTGCTCAAGCTGTTATTGCCAGCCCAATTGTAGCAGGCTTGTCATTTGCCGCCATCAGCAGTCTTAATCCCAATTTAAGATTACAGTTAATATCATTAGGCGCTTCCCGGCGGCAAGCCAATCTGATTCTGATTCGTGAAGCACGGCTGGGCTTGCTAGCCGCCGTTATGGCCGGATTTGGCGGGGTAGTATCGGAGGTAGGCGCATCGATGATGGTGGGCGGAAATATAAAAGGCCAAACCAGAGTGTTGACTACCGCAACCGTCATGGAAGTAGGTAAAGGTAACTACGATACCGCGCTGGCACTTAGTTTTATCTTGTTGTTGGTGGCTTACAGTATTGTTGCCGCTCTGACTTATCTGCAGAACCGGACAGCAAAATAGGTATGGTGGAGGGAAGTATGAACCATACAATTGTAGAATTGACAGGAATCAAAGTATATAGAAACCGCCAATTAACCCTGAATATCGAACAACTTTCGGTAGCGGCAGGCGAGCTTGTAGCTGTGGCAGGTCCCAACGGCGCCGGCAAAAGCACGCTTTTGCAGGTCATCAACATGCTTTTGCCTTACCAGCAAGGAGTGCTCAAGCTGTTTGGCCGGGACATTTCTCAGACCGGCCGGGAAGATGCCCGCTGCAATAGTTCGATGATGTTTCAGGAAACGCTGCTGGTAAACGGTACGGTGTACGATAATGTGGCCCTGCCTTTGAATTTTCGTAATTACACTCAAACGGAAATTGAAGAACAGGTAGCGGCAGCACTTAAGAATTTTCACTGCCAGCATTTGGCGGAACGTCAGGCGAAGCAACTGTCTGGCGGTGAGGTGCAGCGGGTCGGTTTGGCTCGCGCGCTTGTTTATCAGCCAAAACTGCTATTACTTGATGAACCGTTTGCCGCCCTTGACACGGCAACACGGACGGCAATTTTGGGTGATTTGAAACAAGTGGCGGTTGCCAACAGAATAACTGTTCTGTTAGTCAGCCACAATTTTAATGATGTGTTATCTTTTGCTGACAGGGTGGTTGTATTGGCGGACGGGCGCATGATTCAGGACGATTGCCCGGAAGTTGTCCTCCGCCGTCCAGTTAACCTTGAAGTAGCCAACCTGGTTGATATGGATAATATTTTGCCCTGCCAAGTGGAAACCGATGGCCGGGAGGCTATTGTCCGGTTGGCAGGTGGTGTAGCATTTAGACAGAACAAGCCTGTTCCCGTTGGTGCGGCTGCGTGCTGCCTGCCAGGCGATGCAGTCTATATACTTAATAGAAGCTCGGCACTAAGACGTCAACCGCTGGTGACTATCAACGGAACGATTGCCGGAATTACTCCCGGTATTGGGGCATACAAAGTAAGGGTTGAATCGAGCAGTCTTTCGCTAACCATGAGAGCTCCCCGTGAACAAGCGACAGGTTTGATTTCAGGCAGTCAGGTTGAAGTGGCTTTTAATCCTGATGAAGTGCAGCTTATATGCTAATTTGAACTCAATAACCACTAGTGTATTCGTTTGCTGCCAGGCGTTTTTCAAGCTCATTCATGAGTTTGAACAGCGCCTGGTCTTTATTTTGGTCTCAATGATAAACGAACGTGTGATTAAAATATTATGGTATATACTATAAAAATATGTAATATAATGTAAAGGTGTAAAAAATGGCAGTAAATAGATCCCTAAAGAGGTTTTATATTTACTGTGGCGAATAAATTTAAATGGTTAGGCTGGGCAAATCCGATACAATATGTTAATTACAAGAGAGGGAAAGGAGCTAATTGTTGTGATGCGGGCTAATTTTTTGCAGGAGCTTGCCAGTATTCGTACAGAAGTAAAAGAAATGGGGGATAAGACTACACTTTCTGTACGGACAGCAGTCAACTCCTTTATCGGCAACAATGCTGAAACTGCATTGCGTTCACGGCAGTATGAAAAAGAAGTTGATGATATGTATAAACAGATTGATGATAGATGTATTGCCACTATTGCCACTCAGCAGCCGGCGGCCGCTGATTTAAGGTTTTTAGTTTCCAGTATTAAGATTGCCAACGAAATTGAGCGGGTAGCTGATTATGCGAATAATATCGCTAAAATAGTTCAAAAAAAATTTCCTCGCATGGATTTGGCAGCACTTACGCCTTTGTCAGAAAAGGTTAAGAAAATTGGCGATTTGGCTGCCGGTATGTTAGCTGACGCCATAAAAGCTTATGATGTTAATGACGCCAATCTGGCCAGCCAGGTAAGAGAGCGTGACGCCGAAGTAAACAAGCTAAATAAGGCACTGCTTAAAGATATCCTGAATGTTGCCGTGTCAGACCCTATCAGTCAGGAAGCCGTGCTTGAGTATAACGTTGCCATCCGGTATATAGAGCGTGTAGCTGACCGGGCGACAAATATTGCCGAATTGGTGTTTTATACTGCTACCGGTTATCGTATGAAAGACAAAAAGTCCTAGGAGTGATCACAGTTTGTTCAAACCATATACCAACTCAAGTTTGCCCTTAAAGCAATTTGCGAAACGGTATCTGGGTATCTGGTATTTGCCCGGAGTTATGTCTCGCAAAAAGCAGGTTGTGCCACGGATCATTGACGCCGCGCGCCGTTTATGAGTAAAATGTCAGTGTCAACACTGGCGTTGTATGGTATAATTATGCTTATAATGAGATATGCGGGAAGGAATGTTGGGCATAATGTTTACTTATACGACCAGTGGTGTTTGTTCAAAAAAAATTGAATTTATGGTTGAAGATGGTGTAGTTAAAAAAATTTCGTTTCAATCCGGTTGTCCGGGCAACCTGCAAGGCGTTAGCCGGCTTGCCGAAGGCATGAAGGTTGAGGATATTATTATAAAGCTAAAAGGGATTAAATGCGGCGATAAAGAGACTTCTTGCCCTGACCAGTTAGCCAGAGCATTGGAAGAGTTACAAAACAAATGACTTGACACCAATCGGTTTTTCTGCTATATTAATTTGCAATAGAATACCAAAATGCAATGACTGAGATAAGTAAGTTTGTTGCGCTATTATCAGAGAGCCGGGGGGTGGTGTGACCCGGTAGGCGTACTTACTGAAATACACTTACGAGCAGCAGGTCGAACGTTAAATAAGTAGACTGAGCCGGAATGCCACCGTTATCATGGGCTAGGGTATCGGTATGTTCCTGTACCTGAAAAAGTGGCTTGCCATTTGAGCAAGCAGGGTGGTACCGCGAGTTAAGTCTCGTCCCTGTATAGGGGACGGGACTTTTTATATTTTTTAATAAATGAATGGAGGAGATAAACATGATTATTGTAATGAGCCCGACGGCTACCCAGAATGAGATAGACAATGTGATCGCCAGAGTAACCGGAGCCGGACTCAAAGTCCATTTGTCTGAAGGCAAGATGCGTACTATCATTGGCTTAATTGGCGAGAAAAAATTAATGGCCCAGCTCCCGCTTGAAGCTATGGCCGGTGTGGAAAAGACCATAGCAGTGACAGCAGGATACAAACTTGTCAGCCGGGAGTTTAAAAATGAAGATACGGTTATTGATATTGGGGGAGTGTTGGTAGGTGGCTCAAGTTTGGTAGTTATGGCCGGGCCATGTGCTGTTGAAAGTAGGGAGCAATTACTGGTTTCGGCTCAGATTGTGAAAGAGGCTGGTGCTCAGTTCCTGCGGGGCGGAGCTTATAAACCCCGGACTTCACCGTACTCTTTCCAGGGACTTGAGGAAAAAGGCTTGGAGATGCTGGCTGAGGCCAGAACATTGACCGGACTGAAAATTGTTACCGAGGTCGTTGATATTCAGTCGGTGCCGGTTGTCAGCGCCTATGCTGATGTGTTGCAAATCGGGGCGCGCAATATGCAAAACTTTCAGTTGTTAAAAGCTGTCGGTAAAAGCGGCATGCCTGTACTGTTAAAGCGCGGTATGGCCGCTACCATCAATGAATGGCTGCATGCTGCAGAGTATATTATGAACGAAGGTAATTACAATGTTATGTTTTGTGAACGAGGTATCCGGACATTTGAGGACTATACCCGTAATACGCTGGATTTAAGCGCTGTTGCCGCCATCAAAAACTTAAGCCACTTGCCGGTTATTGTTGATCCCAGTCACGGCACCGGTTTATGGAAATTGGTACGGCCCATGGCCCGGGCGGCAGTGGCAAGCGGCGCTGACGGACTCATGATCGAAGTGCACCCAAATCCGGCTGAAGCCTTGTCTGATGGTAATCAGTCACTGACACCCGAAAATTTCCGGGCACTCATGGGAGAAGTAAGTGCAATTGCAACCGTTATGGGCAGGAAATTATCATGGGATTAAATATCAGCCGGATTGCAATAATCGGTATGGGGCTTATTGGCGGCTCGCTAGGTCTGGCAATCAAAGCCGCCAGAGAGGAAAAAACTGAGGTTACCGGTATTGATACCAACGAATTGACGCTGGTTAAGGCCCGGCAACGCGGTGCTGCCGATATAATAACTGCTGATTTGGCAGAAGGTGTAGCGCAGGCTGATATGATTTTTTTGTGCACGCCGGTTTTGCAGGTGGTCCCGTTGGTAAAAAAGATAGCGCCTTGTTTAAAGCAAGGCGCTATCTTAACCGATACCGGTAGTACCAAAAGTTATTTGCTGGAACAGATTAGCTCTCTTTTACCCGAATATGTCCACTATGTGCCTGGTCATCCCATGGCCGGACGCGAAAAAAGCGGTATTGAAGCCGCTGATGTAAATCTTTTCCATAACAAATGGTATATTCTTACACCACCGGCAGATGTCAACCGTGTGGCTACAGATGCCGTACGCCAGGTTATTGGTTGGACAGGAGCCCAAATAACCGTTATGGATGCCGTGAAGCATGACTGGTGTACAGCGTTAATAAGCCATGTGCCTCATATTGGCGCTGCTGCCTTAGTAAATTTGCTGGCCTATTCTGAGGACCAGGACAGCAGTATCAAACTAGCCGGCGGCGGCTTCCGTGATACTACACGTATTGCCTCATCCAACGCCGACATGTGGGCTGATATTTGCATGACGAACGCGGGGCCTATAGCCGACGGTTTAGACAAATTCAACCAATTAATCAGCGAAGTAGCAGCGGCTATCCGCCAGAATGACCGCCGCACTGTCCATAATTTCTTTTCTACCGCAAAGGAACGGCGGGATGAACTTTTGCAACTTGAGCAGGCCGTTACCGGACAACCGATGTCCAATGGGCGTTAATGATCTGGGCCATAAGTTTTTTAGCCTCAATATCAGGATGCAGCCCATCGATGGCAAAGTCGTCGGGAAGTTCACGGTTACTGTCAACAAAAAATGGTTCAAGGTCAATGAAATACCGCTGTTGCCTAATAAAGTTATTGACAGCGTCAAATTCTTCCCGCCAATTGGATACTGTTTCTTCTTTAAAAACTTCATCTATAGCAGCCGGATTAATTGGCGGCAAGGTCAAAAATATTGGCCTTATACCGTTTGTAAGGCATTTGTCACGAATGGCGGCAAGCTCAGTTATTACTTGGTCTGCGGGAACACCGCCGCGTAAACTGTTAGTGCCACCAAGGATTATCAAGTATTTGGGCTTGAACGGCAAAACATCATGGTCAAACCGGGCCAGCATGGCTTCAGTAGTATCACCGCTTTTACCTAAATTAACGGCGGGAAAACGTAAATAAGTCTGATAGCTGTAACTAGCGTCAGCGGGAGAATAGGATATAGCTCCGCCGCCGTGGGTTATGCTATCGCCAAAAGTAGCCGCGTACTGGCCTCTGGCCAAATCAACAGTGAATTCGGCCGCGTCAGAATAACCGCCAACCGGATTGCCGTCTGCGTCGATGCCGCGTACGCGCCAGTAATATTTTCCCGGGATAATACGGGGCTGGTCGTCATAGCAGTCATTGAGTCCGGTTACTGTTTTGCTCCAGATCCGGTGGCGGGAAGGCTCAATACCATTAGGATTTTCCGGCGGATTATCGGTAAGTTCAACTTCATAACTTATTGCGCCAAACACCGGTATCCAGGCATAAACAGGGTAAAGTGGCATGGGTAGGGTGTTTGATTTAAGATTGACATTAACCAATGGCTTGGTGACCGGGATAATATCGCGGTCAATAAAAATTTCAGCAGCATCAGAAAATACTCCCAGGGGATTGCCTTTTTTATCAAGCGCCCGGACACGCCAGTAGATGTGGTTGCCTTCATACCAGGACAAGTCGGCATTATAACCGTTGGTATAAACTTCGCGGGTTAAACTGACTTGGCTTTTGGACTGATAAATATCATTAGGATTTTCGGGAGGCATTGTTAAGAATTCGAGTTCATAATACACAGCGCCTGGTACTACAGTCCAAGTCAGCATTGGCCGAATTGACGCCGGTGCGTTGTTGGGATAAAACGAAGTTGGCGTCGGTTTGACATTTTCGAAAGTATCGGCTGTCCGGCCGCTGGCCTCTGTCAGGCTGATATGGTCGGAATACTTACCAAGCGGCTTATGAAATAATGTTTGTGCCGATACCCGCCAGTACGTATGGAAAGGGAAATTTTCGTCAATGGTCAGCCGGTTTTTCCAGGTCCGGTAGCTGACAATCCGTTGAGAATCGTCGGCTTCATAGCGGTCGTCCGGTGGTGGCGCACTAAGGGCTTCAACCTTATAATAAGCAAGATAGGGCAAACGGGGCCAGCTTAAGACATACTCGTTGGTACTATAGCGGATTTCCAGATTGGGCTTATAACTGCTGAGGCCAACGGCTTCGGAGATTTCAAGTATATATGAGATCATCAGAGTTAAGAGCACAATAATTATTATTCGTTTCATGAGTACACCTGCCAATACAAATAGAAAGCTATATACTATAATACCACTATATTTTAGTAGTGACAAAAACTGGCCCCAAAATAATTTGTCAAGCTCTGTCGTAGCTATTGTTTAACCAATTCTATCAATAAATCACCTGTTTCGACGATATCGCCTGTTTTTACATAAATTTCTTTGACTTTGGCGTCAAATGGCGCATTAATTGTTGTTTCGATTTTCATGGCTTCTGTCACCATTAGACTTTGCCCCTTTTTTACCAGGCTGCCTTTTTCAGCAAGGATATCCAAAATCCGCCCGGACATGGTAGCGCCGATATGCCCGGGATGGTTTGCATCAACTTTCGGGCGGTCCAAAACGATTACTTTAATATTACGGTCTTTGATTTCGATATCTCGCGGTAAACCATTGATTTCAAAGCTTACGATTCTGGTGCCGTCAGGCTGCGGATCACCGACAGATACCAGTTTTACAACCAGAATCTTTCCAGCCTCAAGTTCTACGCTGATTTGCTCCCCGGGAGCTATACCGTAAAAGAAGACCGGAGTTTCAAGAACGGACAAGTCACCATAAGTCTTATTGAATTTTTGCCAGTCGAGGAAGACGTTCGGGTAAAGGATGTAGGATAAAACCTCGTACTCAGATACCGGCCGGCGAAGTGATTCAGTAAGATTTTTTTGCATCTGATCGAAGTTAACGGCTTCCATGAGTTCGGCCGGACGTTCTTTAAGCGGTTGTTTCCCTTTTAGAATAATTCGTTGCAGTTCCCGGGGGAAACCTTGATACGGCTGCCCAATCTGACCTTGGAAAAATTCAACTACCGAATTTGGAAAATTCAGGCTTTCGCCTTGCTCATAAATATCGTCTTCGTTAAGATTGTTTTTTACCATATATAAAGCCATGTCACCCACAATTTTAGAAGATGGGGTTACTTTTACGATATCGCCAAACATATCATTTACCCGGCGATACATCACTTTAATTTCTTCCCATTTATCTTCCAGGCCTACAGCTTTTGCCTGCTGTTCAAGATTGCTAATTTGACCGCCAGGCATTTCATGTTGGTAAACTTCGACATTGGGAAAGCGCGAGGATGTCTCAAAGCTGGTGTAATATTCGCGAACGTCCTCCCAATATTTGGAGAGGCGGTTAAGGGATTCAATATTAACCTGAGGCTGGCGCTCATGGCCTTGCAGGGCAAAATATAAAGTATTGGCGCTTGGTTGGGAGTTAAGTCCGGCCATAGAGGACAGGGCTACGTCAACAATATCAACGCCGGCATCGATGGCCCGGGCGTAAGTGTAAATTCCATTGCCGCTGGTGTCATGCATATGGAGATGGATTGGCATAGCAACAGTGTCTTTGAGTGCTGAAATTAAGCGGTAAGCAGCTTCCGGTTTAAGCAACCCGGCCATGTCCTTAATACACAGAATGTGCGCCCCGGTTTTCTGTAGTTCTTTAGCCATATTTATGTAGTAATTCAGGTCATATTTGCTGCGGCATTTATCTAAGATATCTCCCGTATAACAAATAGCCGGCTCGACAATTTTTCCTGTGGCCAGGGCGGCATCAATAGCGACCGTCATACCCTTAAGCCAGTTGAGACTGTCGAATATCCGGAATACGTCGATACCGGCGGCAGCTGATTTCTTAACAAATTCGGTAACGACATTATCAGGATAATTGGTATACCCCACCGCGTTGGAGCCTCTTAGCAACATTTGCAATAGAATGTTAGGTGTTTTTGTCCGCAACAGTTGAAGTCTGTTCCAGGGGTCTTCCTTCAGAAAACGTATGGCTGTGTCAAAAGTGGCTCCGCCCCACATTTCCATGGAAAACATTTCCGGCCACATGCGGACTGTGGGATCGATAATTTTCAGCATATCCCGCGTACGGACCCGCGTAGCAAATAGTGATTGATGGGCATCGCGAAACGTAGTATCGGTTAGTAAAACTTTATTTTGCTGCTTTATCCACTCAACAACGCCGGCAGGCCCATGTTGATCCAAAATTTGTTTGGTACCGGCGGGAACATCATCGGTAGGGGCTTTAGGGATACGCAGGGGTTTAAAAGCCGTTTTCTCGCGGTTTGACCTGCCTTCAATGCCGTTAACCGCTATTTCGCCCAGATACCGCATAAGCTTGGTGGCGCGGTCTTTGCGTTCAGGAAAAACAAATAATTCGGGAGAGGTGTCGATGAAGGTTGTATCAAAAGTACCGGCTTGGAAATCATCGTGCTTAACAACATTTTCCAAAAAGGCCAGGTTGGTTTTAATGCCCCGGATTCTAAATTCGTTAAGGCTGCGCAGCATTTTGGCGATGGCGCTTTGATGAGTAAGACCCCAGGTGGAGAGTTTTACCAACAGTGAATCGTAGTTGGGGGTAATAACTGCCCCGGCATAGGCGTTGCCGGCATCAAGGCGAATGCCGAAGCCGCCGCCACTCCGGTAAACAGATATTTTTCCCGTATCTGGCATAAAGTTGTTGGCAGGGTCTTCGGTAGTGACCCGGCATTGAATTGCATGACCGTAACAATTAATTTTTTCCTGGGGTGGCACATTGACTTCTTGGTCCAGAAGGCTATAACCATCGGCAATTAATATCTGGGATTGGACGATATCAACACCGGTTATCATTTCGGTAATAGTGTGTTCAACCTGAATCCGCGGGTTAACTTCTATAAAATAATAGTTGCCGTCCGGAGTAACCAAAAATTCGACTGTTCCCGCACTGATATAGCCGACATTTTTCATTAATTTTACGGCGGCGTTGCAAATTTCCTGGCGAAGTTCAGGGGAAAGCGACAAACTGGGGGCTATTTCAACTACTTTTTGGTGGCGCCGTTGCACCGAACAATCTCTTTCATAAAGATGAACAATATTGCCGTATTGATCGCCTAATATTTGTACTTCAATATGCTTGGGCCTTTCCAACAACTTTTCAACATAAACTTCATCATTGCCGAACGAAGCTTTGGCTTCAGATTTGGCCCGATGGTAGCCGTCGGCCAGTGTTGCCTGATTGCGTACAATCCGCATACCTCTGCCGCCGCCGCCCATAATTGCCTTTATAATAAACGGATAGCCGTAGCGGGCGGCAAAAGCTTTTACTTCTTCAAGGCTGCCAACCGGGCCGTTGCTTCCCGGAATAACCGGCAGGCCAGCCTGTTCAGCCTGGAACCGGGCATTAATTTTGTCTCCGAACATATCAAGGTGGGCCAGCGACGGGCCAATGAAGATAAACCCTTCTTCCTGGCAGCGTCTGGCGAAATCTTTATTTTCGGAAAGAAAACCGTACCCTGGGTGAATTGCGTCAACTTTATTCGCCTTGGCAATAGCTAAAATCCCTTCGATATCGAGATAGGCCTCAACAGGTTTTTTGCCTTCGCCGACTAGATAGGCTTCGTCTGCTTTAAACCGGTGGAGTGAAAAGAGATCTTCCTTCGAGTATATTGCTACTGTTCTAATACCCAACTCGTGGCAGGCGCGAACAACTCTTATAGCAATTTCTCCACGGTTTGCTACTAATACAGTTTTAATTCTTTTCATTTAAATTCCCTCCTGTGAAACAGTGAAGTAAGCGATGTATTTGCTAAGGTAGAATGACTGCATATTGTTACACTAGCATAACGCGCTTGGCGGAGCAATGTTTTTTTGTAATGTATGCAAAAAAAATAAGTTTAAGTTCATGTTAGGTAGATATTGTCAACAATATGTTTCTGAACAAGGGACAATATACTCATTTGTAAAACGAAAAGCCCTATGCTATGCCTAACGGCAAAAACAAAGGGCTTTTCCATTTGGCTTAAAAATATAAGTCTCTCACACCTGATTCGATCTCTTTTAACCGGTTTGCCGTCGCTGTCCTGGTGGCAGCTAACGGTATAGAGGCCAAATGCTTTTCAATGGTGGCTTCGCCTATTTCTCTTGTCTGAGGGTCGGCGTAGTCGAGCAGGTATTCTTTGAAAGTAAGTAAGGCGTTTGGCAAACAAACATTCTGGATTTCACCGCTTTTAGCCAAACTCATGAACCTGTCGCCGGTGCGGCCTTGGCGGTAGCAAGCTGTGCAATAACTGGGGATAAATCCTTGCTGACAAAGCATACTGATAACTTGGTTGGGCGACCGGTTATCACCTACTTCAAACTGAAGACCTTTAGCAGCGGCATTGGGTTCGTGCTCTTTATAAACCTGATGGTAGCCGCCAACACCGGTGCAGGAACCGGCGCTAATCTGGGATATACCGTATTTGATAAGTTCATCCCTGAGTTCAGATGACTCGCGGGTGGATAAAATCATGCCGGTGTAGGGGACAGCCAGCCGAATGACGGCAACAATTTTTTTAAAGTCTTCATCACTGACCAAATACGGAAATTTGGATAAGTCCATGCCACTGGCCGGACGGATGCGGGGCACTGAAATGGTGTGTGGGCCAACCCCGTAAGTCTTATCAAGGTGTTCGGCGTGGAGGAACATGGCCACAGTTTCGAATTTATAGTCATACAGCCCGTATAATACACCGATACCGACATCATCAATGCCGGCTTGCATAGCCCGGTCCATGGCAGTGGTATGCCAGTTGTAGTCTTTCTTGGGTCCGGTTGGATGCAACGCAGCATAAGTGGGGCGGTGATATGTTTCCTGGAACAGGATGTAGGTGCCGATTTCCGCTTCTTTCAGCATGCGGTATTCTTCAATCGTGGTGGCGGCGATATTGACATTAACCCGGCGAATACTGCCGTTACCGTTTTTGATGCTGTAAATTTGCCGGATGGCATCTACTACATATTCAATCGGACAATTGACCGGGTCTTCACCGGCTTCGACTGCCAGGCGCTTATGGCCCAGCGATTCCAATATCTCAACTTCTTCTTTTATTTCGTCAAGTGTCAGGCGGCGGCGAAGCTGCTCGGAGTTGCCGGCGCGGTAGCCGCAGTAGGTACAGTTATTTACACAGTGGCTGGAAATATATAAAGGTGCAAATAGTACAATCCGGGTGCCGTAAATGGCCTGCTTGACCGCTGATGCTGCCGCAAACATCTCGGTTTCAAGTTCAGGGTCGGTTACTTCAAGCAGAACGGCTACTTCGGCGGCTGATAAGCCATGATATTCGCGGGCTTTGGTCAGTATTGACCGCACGTAGTCCTTGTTTTGGGATTTTTCCTTTGCGTCATTAAGCAGCTTGCCAATTAAGGCGTCATCAATGAACGCATCAGAGGTACGTTGAGCATTGTCAATCATTTTTTTTCTCCCCTTTAACTGCCGCTTCTCTGGCAGTAAGGGCCGACTTGACAGTTACGCCGGGAAGGTTGCCGAGCTTACCGGTTAATGCACCTACTTCATCAGTGGTACCCTCGATGATCAGGGCAATAACGCTAACCTCTGCATTATGCCGGGGAATACCCATGCGGCCAATAATAATTCGGCTGTAATCACTAAGAATACTATTGACTTTATCGGCGATGTGTTTGGGATCGTCAATAACTATGCCGATTACACCGATACGTTTAGCCACAAGTTTTCCCCCATTTCCCTGGGCGCAGGCACAGGCCCTTGCTTCAGACTGCGGCAATATTTAGTATCCTTGGCGGGAGGGCAGTGTGCCGCCCGGCCTCAGACCAGTACACTTCAACATAATTATATATTATTTTGAAAAATAAATACAATTAGTTATTTAATATTTTGTTATTTAATATTTTATAATTCATGGCTTCGCCGTTGGTTACTTCCCAATTATCATATACGGCTTTGGCTGCTTTAAGTATGCGGCAGGCGCGTTGAAAGCGGCTGTTGATTTCTTTAGTACAACTTAATATTGCTGCTTGGTTTTCTATTAATTTGCTCTCATCCCAAAATTGACCGAGGTTTACTATTTCGTCAATACAACCTGTTTGGCGAGCATCAACAGCATGGGGAGGAGCAGTGCCGTCAATTACGGCAGTATTAAGGGCGGGGACAACCAATCCATCAAGGAAATTAGGGTTTCCTGAGCAATGGTGATGCTCAACATCATAACCCTGTCCGACCAATTTTTGGCTGACCTTTTTCATACGGAAGTATTATTTTTCTATTTAGTGATAATACTATCAAAGTATGCCATTGTTACCGGAGGGATGTATGTGCAACAAAGTTTAGAAAGTTATCTGGGTATTGACGTTGGTTCAGTAAGCACGAACATTGTCGTGGTAGATACCGGCGGACAAGTACTGGATACCTTATATATCAGGACCCAGGGTCAGCCGATAGCGGCTGTGCAGACAGGCCTCAGAACCATAAAAGAGCGTAACGGTGAACTGGACATTAAGGGAGTAGGCACAACCGGCAGCGGCCGGCACCTGGCTGGAGTAATGGTTGGAGCTGACACGGTAAAAAACGAAATAACAGCTCATGCTGTAGCAGCTATGCATATTGTTCCTGATGTGAAAACAGTTGTGGAAATTGGCGGTCAAGATTCCAAGATAATCATTATTCGCGATGGTGTTGTCACTGATTTTGCCATGAATACCGTGTGTGCGGCCGGCACGGGTTCTTTCCTCGATCAGCAGGCCGCCAGACTCAATATACCTATTGAAGAATTCGGCGGCAAGGCGCTGGAATCAACCATGCCGGTCAGAGTAGCCGGGCGTTGCGCTGTTTTTGCCGAATCAGATATGATTCATAAACAGCAAACAGGCCATCAGATTAGTGACATATTAAATGGCCTGTGCCAGGCGCTGGCTCGTAATTATGTAAACAATGTTGGTAAAGGTAAAGAGATAAAGGGGCCGGTACTGTTTCAGGGCGGTGTAGCTGCCAATCAGGGGATGAAACGGGCTTTTGAAGAAGTTCTTGGCTGCCAGGTCATTGTACCGCCTTATTATAATGTTATGGGCGCAATCGGCGCCGCCCTGCTGGCTCGGGATGCTGTACAGGGTAAGCCGACGGCTTTTCGTGGCTTTGAGGTTATTGATTACAATTATTTGCCGCGCAGTTTCGAGTGCAGTGGCTGTCCTAATATGTGCGAGGTGGTTGAAATCAGCATGAATGGCCAGGTTGCCGCGCGTTGGGGCGACCGCTGCGGTAAGTGGACAAGCGGTACGCCCCGCTAGGCTGGGAGGAAAATATTTTGACACAAAAGGTGCGGGTGGGCTTGCCGCGCGGCCTGTTATACCACGAGTATGGTCGTGCATGGGAAAAGTTCTTTGAAGGGCTGGGGGCTGCGGTTATAGTGTCAGGCGAAACGACTAAAAAGATGCTTGACACTGGTGGCAGGCAAGACTGGAGGCTTTTGTTGATTTGCTCAGGTACCGGCGGCAGGTGTGATTAAAATCACTGTGGGTATGGGTCTATTCCTGCTATAATGTAAAAAAAAGGAGGACCGAAGCATGAAGAAAGTTACCAGAAAGATTGTGAAAATTAATGACGACTTATGTACCGGCTGTGGCCAGTGTGTGTCACCATGCGCCGAAGGGGCAATCGAGATTATTGACGGTAAAGCGCGTGTCCGTCGCGAAGAACTGTGCGATGGTGCAGGATTTTGTTTAGGAGTATGCCCGACAGGGGCGTTGACCCTTGAAGACAGGGAAGTTGTACCATTTGACGAAGAGGCAGTACATGAACACAAAAAGGCAATTGCCGATAGGCCGGAGTATAATGTTACCATGAAATGCTCGCTGTGCGGTGTTACCGAGCACGAGCGTCCCCTGCTGCCGATAAAAAGTAAAGGCCAAAGTGACTGGGTATGTGTACGTTGTATTCCCCGCCTAATTCACGGCTAAGATCCGGAAATATCCATATGTATCGGCATATCCTACCTTTAATGGGTAGGATTTTTGTTTTTCGCGTAGAATAATTACTAATTCAGTCTGTTTTTCATAGGAGGCTAATCATGCGGAAAGCGGTATTGGATACCTTGCTGTTATTGCCGCCGCCACCCTGTGGGAGTGGGAGGATCGGTCGCCAAGGCACTGTTTATTAACCGTTAGTATAATTATTTTCCATCTGTATAACTGGAGTGATTTTGATGCATATTGTACTGGTAGAGCCGGAAATTCCCGGTAATACCGGCAACATTGCCCGGTTGTGTGCGGCTACCGGGTGCGAACTGCACCTTGTTAAGCCACTTGGGTTTTCGATTGAAGACCGTTATTTGAAGCGGGCCGGGCTTGATTATTGGCATTTAGTAAGAGTGCATGTACATGAAAATTTTGCTGAAGTACTGAAACTTTATCACGGACATAACTTTTATTTTAATACTACCAAAGCAAGCAAGCGTCACAACGATATTGCCTACCGGCCGGACGATATGCTGGTGTTTGGTAAAGAAACAGCCGGTCTACCGCAGGAACTGTTGGCTGCTTATCCCGAACACTGCGTACGGATTCCTATGATTAATGATGCCCGGTCGCTTAATTTATCCAATGCGGTAGCGGTTGTTGTCTATGAGGCCCTTAGACAACAAGATTTTGCCGGGCTCAGGTAGCTCTGTTTAGGACGGTGATAACATGTTTGCACAATTTGGGCCGGCAGGTAATCCTGATGCGTTTTATGAAGCCGGGTTTAAGGCATCGGCCGATATGCCGGAATGGCTGGCCGGCCTCAACCTGACGGCATATGAGTATCAATGCAGCCGCGGGGTTAATGTCAGGCAACCTACTGCTGAACTGGTGGGGGAAAAAGCGGCGCAGTACGGTATCAAGCTTAGTATTCATGCCCCCTATTATATAAGCCTGGCTACTGAGGATGAAACAATTGCCGGCAATACCCAGCAGCATTTGTTACGTTCGCTTAAAACCGCAAAATGGATGGGAGCTGACCGGGTTATATTTCATATCGGCGGTCCGGGCAAAAGTGACCGGCACCAAGCGATGGAACGGGCTAAGCGTTTGTTTGCTCAGGTACTGGAGCAAGCTGAACGGCAAGGCTTGACCGGGCCGTTGCTGCTGCCGGAGACCATGGGTAAACAAAATCAGCTAGGTTCGCTTGATGAGGTGCTTGAAATGTGCAAACTGGCCGAATGGGTGCGGCCAGCCGTTGATTTTGGCCATATGCATGCGGTGACTTGCGGGAAGTATACGACAAGCCAGGAATATGCGGCTGTATTTGATAAAATTGCCGAAACGTTGGGAACAGAGGCTGCCAAGAATCTTCATATTCATTTCAGCCGGATTGAGTTTACCAAGGCCGGGGAAAAACGCCACTGGACGCTCAATGATCCATTTGGTCCGCCGCATGAACCGCTGTTAGCCGTGATTGCCGAACGGGGCTATACGCCGCGGATTATTTGCGAATCAGCCGGCACTCAGGCCCAGGATGCCAAGACTATGCAGGAATTTTACCAAGGGCTGCTAAAAAAGGAAGAATGAAAATAATAAAAACGGCAGGGATTTTGTCATAGAATGCCGAAATAGCCCGAATAGTCAATTCGGAGGATAGCTTATTTTGCGCGATTTTGACAAGATGATTTTGGATAATTTTTTAGATGTGCAGAACTGACTGACAATATCAGTGTGTTTGCCAGCACCACTTTAGGAAGTATAAATATGAATTACTACGCATAAGATAGATGGAGAATTGGAGGAATCTGAATGAATGTGCATGACAAAGCCCATGATTTGGGCCGGGCGCTGAGAAATTCCGAGGAGTACCGGGCGTTTCTTGCAGCTAAGCAAAATCTTGACAGGGATGAACCCAGCAAAAAAATGGTGCAAGATTTCTTTAAAAAGAAGCTGGCTGCCGAATATGATTTAATGGCCGGTAACCCAGAAGATAAGGCAAAATCTGAGCAACTGCAGCACATGTATGAACTTATTGTTAATAATCCCAAGGCTAGAGATTTCATTCACGCCCACATGCGCTTTCAACAAATCGCTGCTGATGTTTACAAAATAATTGGCGATTCGGTCGCCGAAGGAATGGATTTATTTGGCAAAGAGTGAGATGATGGTTAAAATCCCTGTCGAGTTTAGCGCCGAATTAAAAAAAGCTATTCCCCCGGAAAGGTTGCGCGTAAATGAGCCCATGTCCAACCATACGACCTTTAGAATCGGCGGACCGGCTGATTACTTGGTGTTTCCTGCTTCGGCTCAAGAAGTGTCGGTTGTATCTGATATTGCTAAACAGTTTAACGTACCTGTTACTGTACTGGGTAATGGTTCCAATGTATTGGTATTAGACCGGGGGATACGCGGTTTGGTTGTGAAATTTGGTCCTGAGATGGGGTATATACGGCATAGCGGTACTACTGTTTTTGCTGGAGCCGGAGCGTTATTGACCGATGTATCCAAATATGCCGCCGCGAATAAGTTGACCGGTTTTGAATTTGCCATCGGTATACCCGGCAGCATCGGCGGTGCAGTGTTCATGAACGCTGGCGCGTATGAAGGCGATATGAGCCAGGTGGCGGTAGCAGTAACTGCTGTATGTACTACTGGTCAATTAAGACGGTTTGAGGCCGCAGAACTGAATTTTGGCTACCGCCATAGTGTGTTTCAGGATAATGGCTGTATTATCTGTGAAGTGGAACTAGCCTTGAATAACGGTGAAGATAGTTCCATCCGCAGCTTGATTGATGATTATACGACTAAGCGAGAAAGTAAACAACCTTTGGAAATGCCTAGTGCCGGCAGCACCTTTAAACGGCCGCAGGGGCATTTTGCCGGGACACTTATAGAACAGGCCGGGCTGAAAGGGGCTACCGTCGGCGGTGCCCAAGTCTCGACCAAACACGCCGGTTTTATCATAAATGCCGGCGGTGCGACAGCCCAAGATGTGCTGTCGCTGATTAGTAAAGTGCAAAATGTTGTCTACAAACGGTTTGGCGTTGCCTTACACCCTGAAGTTAGAGTAATCGGTGAAGAATAGTGAATATTGAGCTACATAGTTAATTATCCAGAACCGGGAACTGATTTGGCCCCGGTTTTTTTATTTTTGCAGGGAAAATGATCCATAATGTTGAATTTAGAAAATTAAATTGTTTCTAAATATCAAGTCGTAAGTGTACGAAAAACAGCACAATACTGAAAAGGAGTCAAGCCTATGCGTCTAACATTTTTAGGAGCTGCCGGAATGGTAACCGGTTCCTCATACCTATTGGAAATTGGCCAAAAAAAGTATTTAGTTGACTGCGGCATGTTTCAGGGATCAAAAGCCATTGCTGCGCTGAACCGGCGGCCTTTCCTGTATAATCCTGCTGACATTGACGGCGTGCTCTTAACGCATGCCCATATCGACCACAGCGGGTTGCTGCCACGGTTGTGTAAATCAGGATTTAAAGGACCCATTTACGCTACGAAGGTAACAGCAGAGCTCTGCAGCATCATGCTGCCTGACAGCGGCCATATTCAGGAATTCGACGCTGAAATTGCCAATCGTAAGGGTCAGCGGGCCGGGCATAAGCATGTTGACCCGCTGTATACCGTCGAAGAGGCGTATGAGTGTTTGAAACAATTTTCGCCGGTCGCCTATGACAGTGAGGTCAAACTGGCAGATGAGATTACTGTTAAATTCAGAGAAGCAGGCCATATCCTCGGTTCATCTATGGTCGAGATATGGGTGACTGAGAACAATGAGACGGCGAAGTTTTTGTTTTCCGGTGATTTGGGCCAGCCTGACCAGCCTATTATTAAGGATCCGGCAATTATCGATCATGCCGATTATATTGTGGTTGAATCTACCTATGGTGCCCGTAAGCATGAAATAAGCGACCCGGTGGAACTGTTGGCTCAATATATCAATGCCAGCGTCGAGAAAGGCGGCAACATTATTATCCCTTCGTTTGCTGTCGGCCGTACTCAGACTATACTTTACCATCTGCATAAATTGTTTAAAGCCGGACTTATTCCTGATATACCGGTTATTATCGACAGTCCGCTGGCTATTTCTGCAACCAACATATTCTTACACAATTCCCAGGAATATGATAGTGAAGCATATGATATGTTGTATAAAGACCACGACCACCCTTTGAGCATGCCGCAATTAACCTTTACGAAAACGTCTGATGAGTCCAAAACCATCAACAAGATGGATCGGCCGGCAATCATCATTTCGGCAAGCGGTATGGCTGATGCCGGACGTATTCTGCACCACCTTAAGCATAACTTATGGCGGCCGGAGTGCACGGTGCTGTTTGTTGGCTATCAAGCTCAGGGCAGCCTGGGGCGCCGATTACTCGAAGGTATTAAGCGGGTTAAAATTATGGGGGAAGAAATTAGCGTAAAGGCTAAAATATATAATCTCGAAGGGTTTTCTGCCCATGCTGACCGAGACCAACTCATAGCATGGTTGGGGAATTTCCAAAACAAACCGGCCAATATATTTGTTGTCCACGGTGAACAAGATATGTCAGTACCATTTGCACAACTTATCGAGCGGCAATTGGGAATATCCACTTATGTTCCACGTTATGGTGATTCAGCCATAATTACCGGGCGCAACTGGCAAATTGAACCATCAAATATCGCAACTATTGAACCTGCTGTGCAACAGCTTAGAGAATATCTTGATGAAATGGAAAAAGAATACGCCGATTTCCGCCGCAGGCTCGAAGACCTGGTGGCCGGGAACAGCGGCAGGCTTCTGGATGTGCTCAAGCGTGTGGATAAAATCCGCACATTTATTAAGAAGACACTTAGTGATTTGTGGTCATAACGTAAAATTTAATTTGACAGATGCCTACTGGTATAATATAGTGAATTGTGCATGACACTACAAAAAGGATGCAAGCTTAAATGCATCCTTTTGTTCATTACTTAGGAGGCAATAATTTTATATGGAACGTAATGATCTTCGTAATATTGCTATTATCGCCCACGTTGATCATGGTAAAACCACCCTGGTCGACGCCATGCTGAAACAAAGCGGGGTATTCCGTGCCAACGAGCATGTGGCCGAACGTGTAATGGATTCCAACGATCTTGAACGTGAGCGAGGCATTACCATTTTGTCAAAAAATACAGCGGTAATGTACAATAATATCAAAATTAACATTGTTGATACTCCCGGCCACGCCGACTTTGGCGGCGAGGTCGAGCGGGTGCTCAATATGGTTGATGGTGTGCTGCTCTTGGTTGACGCTTTTGAGGGTCCCATGCCGCAAACTAAGTATGTGCTTAGAAAAGCGCTGGAGCAAAAGCTCAAGCCGATTGTCGTTATTAATAAAATAGACCGCCCGGACCAAAGGGTGGAGGATGTTGTTGACGAAGTGCTGGAACTGTTCATTGAACTTGAAGCCAATGATGACCAGTTGGATTTTCCCGTTGTGTATGCGGCTGCCCGGGATGGCATCGCCAAAATGGCTATGGCTGATGATAGCGATAATTTACAGCCGTTGTTTGAATGCATTGAAAAAACCATCCCTGCGCCGCACGGCGAGATTGATGGACCGCTTCAGGTTATGATAACAACCCTCGACTATGATGATTACGTCGGGCGTATTGCGATCGGCCGGGTAGTACGGGGCCGAATCACCAGCGGACAAAATGTTGTCATTTTAAACGGAGAAACTGAGGTTAGGGCAAAAATTGGCCGGTTATACATATACGAAGGCCTAAAGCGAGTTGAGGTAAAAGAAGCGGCATTAGGCGACATTATTGCCATGATTGGACTTGAGACTGTTAATATTGGTGATACTGTGGCTGATCCGGAGAACCCGGAAGCGCTGCCTACCATTAGAATTGACGAGCCTACTTTGTCGATGGTGTTTGCCGTTAATACCAGCCCGTTTGCCGGGCGTGAGGGGCAGTTTGTTACCTCTCGCCATATCCGCGACCGCTTGTTCCGTGAAGCTGAAACCAATGTTAGCTTGCGGGTTACTGAGACCGACAGTCCGGACGCTTTTGAAGTTGCCGGCCGGGGTGAACTGCATTTATCCATTCTTATTGAAACTATGCGGCGCGAAGGTTACGAGATGCAAATCAGCAAGCCGCAGGTAATTTATAAGCAGATTAATGGCAAGCGCTGCGAGCCAATGGAGTTTTTAACAATTGACGTGCCACAGGAATTTATGGGCGCAGTAATGGAATCGCTGGGAACCCGGCGGGCTGAACTGGTCAATATGGTGGAATTGGCCGGGTATTTACGAATGGAATTTATTGTTCCGGCCCGCGGACTGATCGGTTTTAGATCAGAATTCTTAACCAATACCAAAGGCAACGGCATTATGCACCATGTATTCCACGGTTATGTGCCGTACAAAGGCGACATTCCCGGCCGCACCCGCGGGGCGCTGGTAGCTTTTGAAGATGGTGAAACGACAGGTTACGGTATTAATAGCATCCAAGACCGGGGAGTTATGTTTGTTGTGCCCGGCCAGGCCGTGTATCAAGGCATGATTGTCGGAGAAAATTCCCGTGAACTGGATATGGATGTCAACCCGTGCAAGAAAAAACATGTTACCAATATGCGGGCCAGCGGTTCTGATGATGCGATTCGCCTGACGCCGCCGCGTATTTTGAGTCTCGAACAAGCGCTTGAATATATTAACGAAGATGAGCTTGTCGAAGTTACGCCCCATAATATCCGTTTGCGCAAAGCTATTTTAGACAGGCATATGCGTGGGCGCGAACGGAAAAAAGACGCTTAGTTAGGAGAGTAAGGAGGGCGGAGCATGACGTTAACTCCTGAAGCTGAAACTGTACTCAAAGCCAGGTATTTACGGGAAAACGAAACGCCTGACGATATGTTCTGGCGGGTGGCCAACCATGTGGCCAGCGCTGAAACAAGCTACGGGCATGATGCCGTCAGCGCTGCCCGGGAATACTATGAAATCATGTCCGGAATGATATTTCTTCCCAACTCGCCTACCCTCATTAATGCCGGTAAACTCAAGGCCCAGCTTGCCGCCTGCTTTGTCCTGCCGGTTGAAGATTCACTGGCAGGTATCTTTGAAACCCTTAAGCATACTGCCTTGATCCATCAGAGTGGCGGCGGCACCGGTTTTTCCTTTTCCCGGTTGCGACCTCAGGGAGATAAGGTGGGAATAACAGGCGGGGTATCTAGCGGCCCGTTGTCATTCATGCATATTTATGACATGGCAACCCAGGTTGTAAAACAGGGAGCGGCCAGACGCGGGGCCAATATGGCTGTTCTGCGGGTCGATCATCCTGATATTGTTTCATTTATTACCGCCAAACAGCGCCCTGATGTGCTTAATAATTTTAACTTGTCAGTAGGCATATCCGATGTTTTTATGGAAGCAGTAAAAAACCAGGGGGACTTTGACTTGATCAATCCCCGGAACGGCAAGACCAGTAAAACGATGCCAGCTAAAGAGATATTTGACCTGTTGGTTAAAATGGCTTGGGAAAATGGCGAGCCCGGTCTGTTTTTCCTGGATACTGTCAATAAAGCCAATCCTACACCCGGCTTAGGTGTTTTTGAATCGCCCAATCCTTGTTCCGAGCAGCCGTTATTACCCTACGAGTCATGTGTGTTAGGTTCGATTAACCTTACTAAAATGGTTACCGGTAACGGACGGGACCGGCGGCTTGACCGGGGTAAACTAGCCCGGGTAGTGAGGACGGCAGTACGGTTTTTGGATAATGTCATCGACGTCAACTGTTATCCCCTGCCTGAGGTGGCGGCGGCTACCCGGCTGACCCGCAAAATCGGCTTGGGCATCATGGGACTGGCTGAATTATTCATCCTGCTTGACATGCCCTACGCCAGCCAGCAGGCTGTCGATCTGACAGCAGATATTATGAAGCTTGTCACGGCAGAGGCCAGAGCGGTATCGGCTGAACTCGGGTGCCAGCGGGGAAATTTTCCGGCCTTTACCGACAGTATCTATGCTCAGCAAGGTTACAGCCATATGCGCAATGCTACCGTAACGACCATTGCCCCAACAGGTACGATTAGCATGATTGCCAACTGTTCAAGCGGTATTGAGCCGTTGTTCGGACTGGCAATGACGCGCCGCGTCTTGGACGGCAGGCTTATTACCAGTATAAATCAGGTTGCTGTTGATTATTTGAAGAATCAGGGACTGTTAAATCAGGAAATTTACGATCAAGTAGCGGCTTCAGGCAGTGTGGCAAATATGGCGCTGCCTGATAAAGTCAAAAAAGTGCTGGCTACTGCCCATGAAATTGAGCCTGCTTGGCATGTGGCCCACCTGGCAGCGGCTCAGAAATATACTGATAATGGTGTTTCAAAAACTGTCAACTTGCCTAAAGATGCCGTGCCTCAAGATGTAGCCGACGTATTTTGGTCGGCCTATAGTAAAGGGTGTAAAGGAGTAACAGTATACCGGGATACGAGTCGCGACCAACAGGTGCTCACTCATGGCATCAGCAGCGGCTGTGATGAATGTCAATTATCCTAATCTTCCGGTACGAATGTTATTTTCTTCCAAATTTTCCTGTCGGCTGACATTATCTGGAATCTGATGTCGGATATAGTCTTTTAGTCCTAGCTAATTAGGATTTATCTCCCTATTTTGACGAAAACGAGAATTTTTATTTGAGCAAGGAAGGAATTAGCAAAACATTGTCGAATTCTTCCCAGAAAATGGTGTAATATTTTCTAGGGGGGCATTAACGGTGGCGCTTGGATTAATTGACAAATTGGCAAATTTTCTTATACCGGTTGAAGAAGAAGTGACAATGCCGGAGAAAGCAATGCCTGTTGAAAAAGATGTAGCACAATATGATAATGAACGCCGCCCTAAACTAAAGGTTCACAGTCAGCAAGCAGAAAATTTGAAAGTAGTTGTTGATTTGCCAACATGTTTCGACGATGTTCAGAAATATGCAGATTATTTGAAAGCAAACACCGCGGTAGTTGTAAATTATCAGCAGGTTGATGGCGCGACCCAGCAGCGGATGGGTGACTTTTTAAATGGAGTCTGTTACATTATGGGCGGCAGTGTGCAACGGATTTCATCCCAGGTGGTGCTCTATGTTTATGCTAATATCGAAGTTGATAAAAAACTGTTTGCCTATTCAGTACCCACGTATGTTCGCGTAAAAAATGAGTTGTAAGAAGTTTTGGCAGTGAAATGCGCTTGCTTTTCGAAGCAGGCGCTTTTTTTATTGTTATGTTTATTTTTATAAATCTAAAGATAATCTAAAGTTTTAATTATAGAATAGACCCATACTTTGTTACTGCTTATCTGCAACTGCGAGTACTGTTCAAAGCCGGTGGCCGCAGCAGAGTTTTCTGTTATAGACTACCAACAATTAAGGGAGGATTTAACCTGATGCCGGGGAAAAAAAATCTGTTGAAACCTGCAGTAACCGCACTGACAACCGGTGTGCTACTACTGAATAGTGCCGCTGTTTTTGCGGCTCCAACCATGTTGTCTCTTGATGAGAGCGTGGCTATAACTTTGAAGAATAGTTCTGCCATAAAAATTGCCGATGCCGATAAAGAGAAAGCAGCGTGGGGCCGGAAAGAGGCTGAGGCCGGAAAAATGCCGACACTGTCACTAGGCAGCACTTACAACCTAAATCAGAGCGGAGGCGGGGGCAGCCATTTGAACAATTCGTTGCGGTTTAGTTGGCCGCTCTATACTGGCGGCAAGCTTGAAGGACAAATTGAGCAGGCCAAGCAAAGCCAAAAAATTGCTGATTTAGGGGTGGATAAAGCCAAACAGCAAGCCAAGCTTGACGCTACTATTGCCTATTACGATGTACTGGAGGCCAGGAGCATAGTGGAAACCAACCAGGCAGCAGTTAGCAACCTGGAAGCCCATTTGAAAAATGTTCAGGCCCAATATGGGGCCGGTGTAGTTGCCAAGTCCGATGTACTCCGCTCAGAGGTAGAATTGAGCAATGCCGAGCAAAATCTGATCAAAGCTAAAAATAGCTATGATTTAGCCGTAGCCAACCTTAACAACATCATGAACATTGATATTGGAACAGAAGTAGCATTAAAAGACGAACTGCGGCATGACAAGTATGATAAATCGCTGGAAGAGAGTATTGCGCTTGCCCTGAAGAACCGGCCTGAAATAGCCCAGGCCCAGGCCGGTGTCGACAGCGCTAATGCAGCCGTAAAAGTTGCGGCAGGTGGTAAACTCCCGACTGTAAGCCTCGGTGGATCGACAGGTTGGAGTGATTCGGTTTTGCCTGACAGCAATAATAATTGGTCAATGAGTTTGACAGCAAGCTGGAATGTGTTTGATGCCGGAGTAACCAACGCCAAAATAAAACAGGCCGATACAACGGTAACTAAGGCGGCAGAGCAATATGAACAAACAAAGGACAATATCGAGCTGGAAGTGCGCCAAGCTTATCTTAGCATGCAAGAAGCCGATAAACGGCTGGCTACTACTGAAATGGCTGTCAACAAGGCGGAAGAGGACCTGTACATTGCCCAGGAAAAATATAAAGCCGGGGCAGGCACCAATCTGGACGTAATAGATGCCAATCTATCGTTAACCCAGGCAAAAACAAATCATATTCAAGCTTTATACGATTATAACGTAAGCATGGCCAAACTTGATAAGGCTATTGGCACTCAGGTTAATTAATGACAGAAAAACAAGGGAGATGGAAAAATGCAGGCAATAGTACGTAAACTGCTGCAACATAAAAAATGGCTGTTACTAATTATGATAGCTGCAATTGCAGTACCAGTCGGTTATTATATTCAAAGCAACAAGGCCAAGGCGGCTGTCTCGGTACAGACAGCAAAAGTAGAACGCGGTGATATGGTATCGGTGGTGTCGGCCACCGGCACGATAAAACCGGTGAACATGGTTGACATCAGTTCTAAAATTACCGGTTTACTTAAAGAAGTTAGAGTAAAAGAAAACGATCAGGTAAAAGCCGGTCAAGTTTTAGTTGTGCTTGACGATACGCAACTGCAGGCGCAAGTATCGCAAGCAAGGGAACGTTTAGCTAATGCTGAAGCCAACTATCAACGCAATCAGCGGTTAAGCAGTATTGGTGCTGTATCCGAGCAGCAGCTTGACAGTTCACGACTGGACTATAAAGTAGCGCAAGCCAGTTACGATCAAGTTGTATCACAGTTAGAAGATACTGTAATCAAATCCCCGATTGACGGGGTCGTTATCGGTAAGCCGATACCGGCAGGCCAAACGGTGGCTCAGGGTATTTCCAACCCAATGGTTATCCTTAGTGTAGCTGATATGTCCAAACTACAGATTGAGACTCAAGTAGATGAGTCGGATATTGGTAAAGTGGCCGTAGGCCAAAAAGCAACGTTCACGGTGGATGCTTTTCCTGGTAAGACTTTTAACGGTACGGTAGCAGTTATTTCACAAAAGGCAACTGTACAGTCAAATGTTGTTTACTATACCGTAGTAATTAATGTAGATTCGGATAATGACGGACTGAAGCCCACGATGACAGCCAGAGTATCGATTCAAACCGGTGAAAGTAAAAATGCACTGACTGTGCCGTTGGCGGCTATTAAGAACAATAAAGACCAGCAGTACGTGGTAGTTATGAAAAACGGCGGACAGATGGAGAATGTTCCGGTAACCACCGGTCTGACCAGTGATGACAGGATTGAGATCACTAGTGGTCTTAGTGACGGGGATGTAATCGTATTATCACAAGCCAAAACACAAACATCGCAGAAAAGTTCTCAGAATGGCTCCAGAGGTATGGGAATAGGCGGCATGATGCCCCGCTGATGATAAGTGAGCCTTGGTTTCGGAAAGGGTTATTAAGCCCTTCCAAAACCTTAGAGCGAACTTAATTCAGCTTAACAGCCTGGGCTGAGTAATCATACAGGCTGTTAGCGAAGTTAGGAGGGTAGTAAATGACAATAGAACTTTCAGATATAAAGAAACAGTATGTCATGGGTGACACTACGGTTGCCGCATTAGCCGGAGTTACTCTCAGCATCGGCGCAGGAGAATTTACCGCTATCATGGGGCCTTCAGGATCAGGAAAGTCGACTTTGATGAATATATTAGGGTGCCTTGACCGGCCGACCAGCGGCTCTTATATACTTGACGGACAAGAAGTGGCAAGTCTAAATGATGATGATTTGGCAGTAACCCGTAATAAAAAAATAGGTTTTGTCTTTCAAAATTTTAACTTATTGCCCCGGTTAACAGCCAAGCAAAATGTTGAGCTGCCGATGGTATATGCAGGGGTAAAAATTGCTGAACGCAGCGAGCGGGCAGCCCAGGCGCTGAAAATGGTAGGCCTTGATCACCGTATGCATCACTTGCCTAATGAACTGTCTGGCGGTCAGCGCCAGCGCGTTGCTATTGCCCGGGCGCTGGTTAATGATCCGACTATTATCATGGCTGATGAACCTACCGGTAACCTTGACACCAAGTCCGGTTATGAAATTATGGGGATCTTCGGTAATTTAAATGCGCTGGGGCGTACGATAATTCTCGTGACCCACGAGCCGGATATTGCCGGCTATGCCAAGCGGGTCATTCATGTGCGTGACGGGTTGATAGTCAAAGACGAGCCAGGAAAGGGAGGAAGCCATGTTTAGGGAAAGCCTTTCCATAGCATTCAGCGCATTAGTAGCTAACAAATTGCGTTCTATTCTAACAATGCTCGGCATTATCATCGGGGTAGCCGCGGTAATTGCCATGATCTCCATCGGCATGGGGGTTAGGGATAAGGTGCAGAATTCTATAGCCGGACTGGGCAGCAATCTTATTATGGTTACTCCCGGTGCCGCCTCTTCAGGCGGGGCGCGCCAGGCGGCAGGTTCAAATACTAAACTGACGAACAAGGATGCGCAGGCTATTGCGCGGGAAGTAGCCGGAGTGAGTCAGGTAGCGCCAAGTGTCAGCCGGCAGTTTCAGATTGTTCACGGCAACCAAAACTGGATGACCAGTGTGCAAGGCACAACTCCTGAATATTTGGAAGTGCGGAATCAGAATCTTCAGAGCGGTGCCAATATTACTAACCAGGATGTTGAAACACGCAATCGTGTAGCTATAATCGGCTCAACAGTGGCAGAAAACCTATTTGGCGAGATAAGCCCGATTGGTCAAACAATTCGTATTAATAACGCTCCCTTTCGCGTGGTGGGCGTGTTGGAAAGCAAAGGACAATCGGCAGGCGGATCCGACCAGGATGATATCGTCATTGTACCGCTGACAACAGCTCAGGAACGCCTTATAATGGGTATTTCACACATTCAAATGATCAGTGTACAAGCTGCCAGCGCCGAAGTTATAGATCAGGTACAAAATGATATTACAACCTTGCTGCGGGCCCGGCACAGGCTTGCTGCCAACGATGATAACGACTTCACAGTCCGTAACCTTGTCAGCGTCATGAATACCGCCGCCGAGGCTACCGGAACAATAACGCTGCTGTTAGGTAACATCGCAGGTATTTCCCTGCTGGTTGGTGGCATTGGCATTATGAATATTATGCTGGTGTC
Organism: Sporomusaceae bacterium ACPt; assembly: GCA_041428575.1. Classification (GTDB taxonomy): domain Bacteria; phylum Bacillota; class Negativicutes; order Sporomusales; family Sporomusaceae; genus Sporomusa_D; species Sporomusa_D carbonis. The sequence goes on along the minus strand of CP155570.1, from coordinate 2,232,311 downwards.
TGTTACCGAAAGGACTCGTGAAATCGGTATTCGTAAAGCGCTTGGTGCAAAGTATCACAACATTTTAATGCAGTTTCTTATTGAAGCCGTGGTAATCGGCGTTGCCGGCGGCCTGATAGGCATTGCTTTAGGGGTGGGTGCATCTTATGCGATTTCTGCTGTAGCTGGCTGGAATACCGTGATATCCTGGCTGGCAATAGTTGCCGCATTTGCCTTCTCAGTCTTTATTGGCCTGTTTTTTGGAATTTATCCGGCCCGTAAGGCCGCTCTGCTTGACCCGATTGAAGCTCTACGCTATGAATAGCACAAATATGCGCCAGCAGCCCGAAAAATAGATGGGCTGCTGGCTTTTTTGTCCTGACAGAAAGTATAACTCTCTGCCAGGATAAGGGCAACATCGGCTTTCGCTTTCACCAAAGGCTCGGCGCAAGCCGTGTTTTCTTTATCAAAACTAACGCAAAAGAAGCAGTGTCCTTGACGGCGGCTGCTTCTTTTGATTAATAATAATAAAGATAATTTTTTGGGCATATACTTCATTGAGCCTTACAAATAAGGTCCTACGCTTGATATAGGGAGGGGTTGCCATGAAAAGATTTAAGGATAAGACAGGTAAGTTCGGCTCACTCGTCAGTCTAATTGCGCTTTGCGCTATGCTTATGTTATTTGCGGCCAATTTACCTGTATTTATCAGTTCGGCCGTTGGTCAGACGTTTGCCGGTGTGTGGGCAGCTTTTGCGCTTGTTATGTTCGCAGCGCATGTTACCTGTCTTTCGGCTGAGCGTCGGCAGCGTACGGATATTACGCCGCGTTTAGCCGGACCTAAAGATGCCCGCACCCGAAAAAATGTCCGTATAGTGCGGGCTGTGCGCGGTTAAGCAACGGCAGTCAGCACATCTGCTAAATTATTTAGCAGATTGTCGATATCATCATGGGTAATTACCAGTGGCGGCTGGAAGGCCATGACGTTGCGGTCAGGGCCGTTTTTACCTATTAAGAAGCCGCGGTCTTTCATTTGTTCCAAGATGGCGTCAAGCTTTTGCGGGGCAGGCGACTTGTCCGGGTTTACCATTTCGGCGCCAAGCATGAGCCCGAGGCCGCGGATATCGCCAATAATAGGATGTTTTTTCTGAAGTTCGCTCAGGCCGTTTTTGAGATATTGACCAAGTTCAGCGGCCTGTGCCGGCAGGTCGTTTTTGGTGATTACGTCCAGTGTCGCCAGCGCAGCAGTGGCTGTTACCGGATTGCCGCCCAGGGTTGAGGCGCCCGGACGGGTATATTTATCAGCAATTTCAGCCCTTGAGGTAAAGGCGCCAACCGGCGTGCCGTTAGCCAGGGCCTTGGCCATAGTCATAATGTCAGGTTCCACGCCGTAGTGCTCAATGGCAAACATCTTGCCGGTCCGGCCAAAGCCTGTCTGGACTTCGTCAATAATTAGCAGGATGTTATATTTGTCAAGGATTTCTTTTACGCGTTTAAAATAGCCGGGAGGCGGGGTAATGATGCCGCCGTTGCCTTGAACCGGTTCGGCGATAAGGGCTGCTACTTGGCCGGAAGTGGTAGTCTTTATTACTGTCTCAATCTCGTTGGCGCAGGCCAGGTCACACTCGGGATGGCGTTTGCTATACGGGCAGCGGTAGCAGTAGGCATTGGGGGCAAAGCTGATGCCGCCGACCGGGGTGGTGTCAGTACGCCATAATGATAGTCCGGTAAGGCTCATGGTCAGTTTCGTCCGGCCGTGAAGTCCCTGGCGTAAGCTGATGAATTCATGCTTGCCCGTATAGATTGAGGCCAGTAATGCGGCTCCTTCATTGGCTTCGGTACCGCTTGCGCAGAAAAAAGTTTTTTGCAGGCGGCCAGGAGTTATTTGCGCCAGGCGTTCAGCCAGGTTAACGATGTTTTGAGTAAGGTAAATGGTGCAAGTATGCTGCAGAGTAGTAACCTGGTCGCAGATGGCTTTGGTAATCTCAGGATGGCAGTGACCGCAGTTGACGACCGATACGCCAGCGAAACAGTCAAGATATTTTTTGCCGGTACTGTCGTAGAGGTACTGCATTTCTCCTTTTACCAGCTGCATAGGCTGGTTGTAAAAGTGATATACGCAGGGAATTAGGTATTCCTTTTTTTTACGGAGCACTTCTTCCGGGCCAATATACGGGGTGTTAGTGTTGTCAGTCATAGTCTCACCTCTAAATTATGGTTCTGAATTTTTACCGTGATATCCGGTAGCGGAAAGCACCAATACCCAATTCACGCGGGCTGGCGGCGGCAATTTGATCAACAAGCGTCCGGTCAAAGGTATAGTTGCTGCCGGCGGCCAATTTGTCCAGTTCGGCCCGGTAAATGGCAGTGACTAAACCGACAAGTTCCGGGGTATAATGCTGGCCTTCAATCCGGTAGTGACTAATACCGGCGCCGGTAAGCGCAGCCAGATGAGGGAGCAGGCACAGATCGGTAGCGAACAGGATATGGTTGCGGCAATACTGGTCAATTTTAATGTCATGACGCTGTCCGGCGCTGTCCAGCAGTGAGTAATTTTGTTTAGAACATAGCCGGTTGCAAATGCTGGCGGTACTGTTGTCCAATACGGCCGACGGTACACAGTGGTCAAGCACCATAGCCTCGGTTGCTCCATGGACGATCAGCTCCAGCGGCAGCGTGCTGTGTTTGGCAAGTTCGGCAATATGCTCGTAAGTGGCTTCCAGTGAGACTGTTGCCTTGCTGGCGCCGTTGGCTTTGAGCCAGGCGGTGGTGAGATGGTTAAATATGTTGAACGAAAAATCGGCCTGGACGGGTAAACTGGAGCTGTGGCGCGCCAGACGCAGCATGCCGCTGTTGCTTACCATGAGACCGTGCGGTTTTATGGTTTCCAGGCTGGCAAATAACTGTTCAAGTTCGCTTGCTTCCCGCTCCATCGTGATGCGGGGGGTGGTAACGACTACTTGTTTGTCATATTGTCGGGCTAAGTCAACGGCTGTCTCAATGTCTTTCAACGTCCAGGGTTTGTCCGGCCTAAAGGCCTCGCCGCCAATATAGGCAAGATCGGCGCCGCTTTTAAAAGCGCTGGTCAAACCTTCAAGGCTGGCTACCCGTACTGCCAGAGTTGGACGGGAGACAGCCTTCACTGGTTTAACCGCCGGGATGGCGGCGTTAGCCGTAACGCCGGCCTCTTTTACCGCCTGACTGAAAAAGCGGGGCTCACGCTCACCGGTGTAGCCAATTGAACTGGCACCGGGGTTACCCAGAGCATAACAGGTCGAGAAGTCGCGGGAGCGGTAATTGTAAAGTTCCTGCCAGTCAGCCGCATCAAAGGTATAGCCGGTAGGGTCGGCAATATAGCGGTCGATAGCGCGGCGGTACAATTTTACGATCCGGCTGATAAAATCGGCAGTGCGCATCCGGCCTTCAATTTTAAAAGAACATACGCCGGACTGGATGAGCTCAGGCAGTGCGGTGTACATGCACATATCTTTGAGCGCCAGTTTATAAGGCCCGGGATCGTTCACGGTCAACGCTTGGCCGGTAACGCTGTCCACAAGCTGGTACGGCCAGCGACACGGCTTTAAGCAGCGGCCGCGGTTGGAGCTTTGCCCGAACACGACGCCGGAGTGGAAGCATTGGCCGCTGTGGGCTACGCACATATCTCCATGGATGAAGTATTCAAGTTCGATGCCGGTGCGTTCTTTGAGCAGCCTGAGCTGGGAGAGGGTCAGTTCCCGGTTGACGACCACCCTGGTTATGCCGTAATCCATGAGGGTTTTTATGGAATGCTCATTATGAGTATTCATCATGACTGAGGCATGCAGCGGGACGGTGATGTTCATTTCCCGGGCCAGTTCTAAGACGGCCATGTCCTGAATGATAAGCGAGTCAGGCTGAATGTCATTTAAAAGTTTAAGATATTCGCGCATGCCCGGAAGTTCCCGTTCGCTGATAAGGTTGTTAACGGTGATATACAGGCGGACGTTATGGGAATGGGCATATTCGACGGCCCGCGCCAGCGTTTTGTCATCAAAGTTGGTGTCAGTGCGGTGCAGGCGCATATTAAAGCGCTTGCCGCCAAGATACACTGCGTCAGCGCCGGCGGTAACGGCGGCTTCAAGCACGTCCCAGGTCCCGGCCGGAGCCAGTAACTCGACAGATTGCGGGGTTAGTAGCATTTGATTTTTCACTCCAAAACATCAAATATAATAGCATAAAATTTATTCAAATACTTCTTTGGTTTTTGCTAGTAACGCCGGTGGCAGTTCAAGGCCGAGATTGGCGGCGACAAAAGCGTTAAGCTGGATTTCAGGATGGTCAACAACACCGACCGGTATTGTACCAGGTGCTTCACCGGCTAAAATTTGCGCTGCTTTGGCCGCGCAGGCATATCCCAGGTCGTAGTGATTGGCAACCAGGGCACCTAAAGCGCCGGACGGCACATTAGGCGCATGGGAAGCAATAATCGGCAAGTTTGCCGACTCGGCATAATAGGCTACCGAAGCAAAGTTTTCTTCAATCACCCGGCCAATTGGCAAAAATAACGCGTCAAGATTGGGTGGCAGTTTGTCCGGCAGGGTGGATAAATCATCAGGTTTAGCTACCGGCAGTTCTACAAGGGTAAATTTTGCACCGGCAGCCTGTTTGAAATAGTTTACTTCGAGGAGTGCATTGCTGTCGCCCAGGTGATAGAGAATACCAATGGTTTTGGCGTTAGGCAGCAGCTCCTGGATAAAAGCCACTTTGGCGGCAGCCGGAACCATACCGGCCACACCGGTGGCTTTACTGCCCGGCTTGTCCAGGCTTGCCGTCAGCCCGGCTCCTACCGGGTCAAAAACGGGCGTAAACACGACCGGGATATTTCCTTCGAGTTTAACAGCCGCCTGGGCCGCAGGAGTAGAGCAGGCAAAAATAATGTCCACCCGGCGTTCCGCCAATTCGGCTGCCAACAGGGGTAAATCGTCTAGAGCGCCGTCCGCATTTAAATAATGAAACTCGGCCTCTAAGCCTAGGTCAGCCAAACCTGTTTCAAAGCCCCGTACTGCATCGTCCAGGTTCTGCGTTAATTGTAAAATGCCAATATGATACAAGCGAAAAACACCTCTAAATTTATTTTTAATACAGTTTCCACATTTGCCAGATTAATACCTGCCTTAAATGTGACAAAAATAGCGAACAAAGTAAATAAATAGCCCCTGGTCCGTCAGATCAGACTAGGGGCTTTACTTGGGTCATGCGCTGTATTTTGTCATAGAGAGGGGGACTGCTAAACTTTCGTGTTTTTCCTCCTGTTTATCGATATGGGGACAAAGTAACCAGGCAACGCCTTCGCTTTCATGTATGAAAGCCATATGAAGATTATTTTGGCAATATTTACATTTTATATTAAGCTTGGCCCCAATATTGGCTAAATGCAGCGGATATCCCTGAACCGAATAGTAAAGACGATCAATATATTCTTTGGCTTCATCGTAAGATGAAAAATATTTGTAATTCTTAATCATATTATCCAGACTATTCCAAGCCGCCCACCGACCGTCACCCAGATCTGTCAGATACCATTTAAGGGTCTGATTTGAATAATGGAGGACCTTGGTCCTTTCGAATAGGTCGGTAGGATTGTTGAACCCAAGATCCTGTGCATAATCATGCATAGTCTCCTACCTCCTGATACTGCTGCTTTGTGTCTGAAAAATTATAGGGCCTCGGTGTCACGGCGGATTGTTGGGAATGTTTGAAGGAGCGCTTTTACATGGTAGGACACTGCGCCACAGGGCGGCTATAATTAAGTGTTTCGACGCCGTTTCGGAGCGCTTCAATCCGCAACAGACATATGACACGATATTTCCCGCCGTGCTTTTGCACAGTGTTGCTGTTCTGTTCATTCATATCACCTCCTCCCATATATTGGCTAATATTATATTATAAATCATCGAAAAAATAAAGATAACTATACAATCATAATCAATAAATATACTGTATACTGCCAAAAACACCGTTACGTATTCTTGCATTATTTACAAGTTTAGGCTACAGCCGTTTAGTTATTGTTCTCTTGCCATCTTATACACTCTATTCGCCAGTAGCTAGCATTTAACCAGTAGCTAGCATTTAAACTATACATACCGGATGTTTGCGTGCTAAACTAAAAAGGTATGAAGTTATATTACCGGAGGATGTTTAAGGTTTATGCAGCAGTTTACTCATTTGCACGTCCATACTGAATACAGTCTGTTAGACGGAGCCGGACGGATTGAAGACCTGGTGCGCCGGGCTAAAGAACTGGGAATGCCGGCTGTGGCCATAACTGACCACGGCACCATGTACGGCACTATTGATTTTTATAAACAAGCCAAAAAATATGGCATTAAGCCGATTATCGGCTGTGAAGTATATGTCGCGCCCCGGTCCCGGTTTGATAAGGCCGCCGTGGAAGGTGAATCATATTATCATTTGGTTTTGTTGGCTGCCAATGATCAAGGCTACCGCAACCTTATTGAACTGGTTTCGCGCGGCTTCATCGAAGGCTTTTATTATAAGCCCCGGATTGACCGGGACATTTTGCGCCAATACAGCGAAGGGATAATTGGGCTTAGCGCCTGCATTGCCGGGGAAATTCCCTCGTTTATTTTACGGGGCGACCAGGCCGGAGCTGAGGCGGTTGCCTGCGAATACCGGGAGATTTTCGGACCGGAAAATTTCTATATTGAGCTTCAGGACCATGGCATGCCGGAAGAACAGCAGGTAAACCCGCAGTTGGTGAAGCTGGCGCAAAAACTGGGGCTTGGGCTTGTGGCCACCAATGACGCTCATTATATCAACCGGCAGGATGCTGAATGTCACGATGTTTTGCTCTGCATTCAGACCGGCAAGACTGTTGACGACAATGACCGTCTTAAGTTCCCTAATGACGAATTTTATTTAAAAAGCCCGGCCGAAATGGCCGAGCTGTTTGCCGGGTATCCGGAAGCTATCGCCAATACCGGCAAAATTGCTGAACGCTGCAATGTCACTTTTGATTTTGATAAACTTTATTTACCGGATTTTCCAACACCGGATGGAGTCAGTGATGACGAATATCTGGGCCAGCTGTGCCGCCAAGCTCTCAGTTGGCGTTACCCTGAGGCGACAGCCGAAGTAACAGCCCGGCTTGATTATGAGCTTGACGTTATCAGGAAAATGGGTTATTCCAGTTATTTCCTCATTGTGTGGGACTTTGTCAACTATTCCCGCCGGGAGTCTATTCCGGTAGGACCGGGCCGGGGCTCGGCTGCCGGCAGTATTGTTGCCTATTTATTAGGAATTACTAATATTGATCCACTTAAATACGGCCTGCTGTTTGAACGGTTTTTAAATCCCGAACGGGTATCAATGCCTGATATTGATATTGATTTTTGCTATGAACGCCGCAGCAAAATCATTGAATATGTTGTGTCCCGCTATGGCAGTGACCGGGTGGCGCAAATTATTACTTTCGGTACTATGGCGGCACGGGCCGCCATCCGCGATGTTGGCCGGGCGCTTAACTTACCGTACGGCGAAGTGGACCGCATTGCCAAGCTGGTGCCGAACGAACTTGGCATTACGTTGAAGAAAGCGTTGGCTGCCAGTCAGGAACTCAATGACCTCTACCAAACTGAAGATACTGTACGGAAACTTGTTGACCTGGCCATGGCAGTAGAAGGGTTGCCGCGCCATGCTTCCACTCATGCCGCCGGCCTGGTTATCGCCAAGGAGCCGCTAACCCACTTTGCGCCGCTGCAGCTATCCAGCGAAGGCTTTGTCACTACTCAGTATGATAAAGACCGGATTGAAGAAATCGGTTTGTTAAAAATGGACTTGCTGGGGCTCAGGACGCTGACGGTAATTGGTGACGCGATTGCCCTGATAAGAGAAAACCGGGGTGAAGAGCTTGATATTGAGCGCATTCCGCTTGATGACGCCAAAACATGTGCCATGATGGCCAGCGGCGATACGTCAGGTGTATTTCAGATGGAGTCAAGCGGCATGACCAACTTGGTTAAAGATCTCAAGCCCGAACGGTTTGACGACCTGATACCGCTAGTGGCGTTGTACCGGCCTGGGCCGCTGGGCAGCGGCATGGTATCTGATTTCATTGAAGGCCGTCATGGTAAAAAGCAAGTCACCTATCTGCACCCTTTACTCGAACCTATTTTAAAAGATACTTTCGGCGTAATTTTATACCAGGAGCAAGTCATGCAGATTGCCTCAGTATTGGCCGGCTTTACTTTAGGCCAGGCCGATCTGTTACGCCGGGCAATGGGCAAAAAGAAGCCCGAAGTGCTGGCCGCTCAGCGCGAGACTTTCCTCAAGGGGGCGGCCGAACGGGGGATTGATGCCAAACTTGCTCAAGAAATATTTGACCTTATGGCTCACTTTGCCGATTACGGTTTTAATAAATCGCACAGTGCTGCGTATGCGCTGGTGGCTTACCAGACGGCTTATCTCAAAGCTCATTATCCCCAGGAATTTTTTGCCGCCCTTTTAACCAGCGTAATGGGGGCAAACGATAAAGTCGGCTATTATATAGAAGAATGCCGCCGGCGGGGCATTGCCGTTATGGCGCCTGACATTAATGCCAGCGGCACAGGGTTTACGGTTGACGGAACAGCCATCCGTTTCGGTCTGGCCGGCGTGAAAAACGTTGGTGAAAATGCTATTTTGAGCATTATTTCGGCCCGGCAAACAGGAGGTAAATTTACATCTCTTGTTGATTTTTGCTCACGGGTTGACATGCGGGCCGTCAATAAACGGGTTATTGAGAGTCTGATTAAGTGCGGGGCATTTGACTCGCTTAAAGCGCGCCGTTCCCAGCTCTTACATGTGCTGGAACAAGCTGTGGAGGTGGCAGCCTGCCGGCAAAAAGACGCGGCCAGCGGACAAATCGGTTTATTTGGCGATGATGATTTGGGATGTGTTAATGATGTTGTATTGCCTGATATTCCTGAAATTCCGCAAGAACAACTGCTCTCTATGGAAAAAGAAATAACCGGTTTTTACGTAACCGGTCATCCGCTTGATAAATATCGTACTAAGTTAGAGGCCTTACCTTCGCTTGGCACTCTGGTTGACGGCCAATATACCGATGGCCAGCCAATCAAGGTAGGGGGACTGATTGCCAGTGCCAAGCGTATTACCACCAAAAACGGTAGTATGATGTGCTTTGTTAATCTTGAGGACTTTTCTGGACAAATTGAAGTGATTGTATTTCCTAAGGTCTTTGAAAAAACAGGCCGCCTGCTGGCGCCTGATCTGCCGGTCATGGTTTCGGGCCGTCTTAATATTCATGAGGAAGGCGTTAAAATCATGGCTGACGACATAACTTCGCTTGACAGCGCCGGCGCCGAGGTAAGAATCATTTTGCGTAAAGAACAGGAAACGCCAGCCGTCTTAGGCAGACTCAAAGGTTTGTTAAATAAACATGCCGGGGCGACAGCCGTTTATCTTAATTTAATTGACAGCCGCCGCATCATTAAAACTGAACGGGATTTCTGGATTGACCCGACCCCGGCAGCTTTGGCGGCTATTGAAGGATTGCTTGGAAAAGGCACGGTGACTACTTGTTAAATATTAAGAGTGACAGCATTGCCGCCCCTTCCCGGGCATACTGCTTGGTGGTAAGATAAGCACTGTCAGCCATAGGGGCCGGCGCACCGCTGGCCTCTATGCCTAATTGCTGGGCCAGTACCAGCGACCGTCTGATATGTGATGCATTAGAGACGATGATTGCCCGGCGCAAGCCGTGCTCGTGCATGATTTTTTTGGAGTTAAGCAGGTTTTGATATGTGTTATAAGACTGATTCTCGATGAAAACTTTGTCAGCCGGGATGCCTTTGGCTACCAGGTAAGCATGCATAACTTCAGCTTCGCTGGTTATTTCATCCTGGCCTTGAGCGCCGCTGACGATAATTGTTGGCGCATAGCCGTGGTTATATAAATCGATTGCTTCGTCAAGTCTTAGTCTGAGCATAGTGCTGGGTTGGGTGCCGATTAATTTTGCTCCAAGCACGATGATGGTATCGCTGGGAACAGGTCTGGTCAGGTAGCCTACCGCCACAATGGGAATTTCAATTACGGCAACGGTAATTACCACGAGCAGTAATAAATAGCGTCTTAGTTTTTTATTGAATAGCATCTTCATAAGTATCCAGCCTCCGGAAATGTTGTGGGTATCACCCTTATTATAGCACTAATAGATTCATTGAGTGCTACCTTTAGCGCTGCTAATTTTGATAAACGCGGCTTGGTCATATTTAGAATTTGACCCATTGAAAAAGATCATTAAACCAGGTATGGTTTGATGGTCTTTTTAAGCATTCATTACATTATTGTCAGAAACAGATACAATTATAAACCGGCATGATCACTGGCGTTTTATCTGGGAGTGTATTTTCCTACTGATGTGCCGGCCGGATTATGGGGAACTTTGGGCGCGCCGTACTATTTGAAATAACAGGTCTTGTTCCGGGTATAGCCGGGAAGGTTGCAGAAAAAAATATGCTTGACAAGACAAAAACTATACGATAAAATAATCATAAAGTTAAATAATGTAAGCAGCTGTGAACAGGACGAGTACATATGTACACTGTAGTTCAGCGAGCCGGTGACCGGATATCCGGAGGTGTGATGGCCGGCCTAGAGAGCATATGGAATGGACCTGTGAGCTGCCCACCAAACGCAGTAGTGCAAGTAGGCTGGGCCGGATGCCGCCGTTAACAGGCTAGGGTATCGGATTGTTTATCCCGTACCTGAACGAGGGAAAGTTTAGGCTTTTCGAAAAGGGTGGTATCGCGACCATTTCGCCCCTGGGTGAAATGGTCTTTTTTATTTAGCCTATACTTTCTAAATTAGGGTGGTACCGCGGACCATTTCGCCCCTGAGGTGAATGGTCTTTATTTTTTGTGTGTAAAGGAGGATGGATAATATGTTAAAAGATTATCTTGCCCAGGCAGTCGCCGGCCAGCATTTTTCCCGCGAGCAAGCCAGAGCGGCCATGCAGGTGATTATGTCAGGACAGGCCAGTGAGACACAAATCGGAGCCTTCCTTACCGCTATGAGGATGAAAGGCGAAACCAGCGCCGAGGTGGCCGGTTTTGCTGATGCCATGCGCGGTCACGCGGTCCCGGTGAAGTGCGCTGCCAGGAAACTCATTGATACTTGCGGCACTGGCGGAGACAGACAGGGAACCTTTAATATCTCAACTGCCGTCGCCTTTGTGTTGGCTGGTGCCGGGGTTAGTGTAGCAAAACACGGCAACCGGGGTGTGTCCAGTCCTTGCGGCAGCGCCGATGTACTAAGCGCGCTGGGGGTAAAGCTGGAACTGCCGCCGCAAGCAGTGTCACAGGCGATTGACACAATCGGCGTAGGTTTTATATTTGCTCCCCGTTTTCACCAGGCCATGAAATACGCCGTCAATCCCCGGAAAGAATTGGGGTTCCGCACAGTATTCAATTTGCTGGGGCCACTGACAAATCCGGCTGGCGCCAATTGCCAACTTATTGGAGTCTATGATGCGGCGTTGACCACTAAGGTGGCCGAAGCGCTTGCCGGATTGGGAGTATGCAGCGCTATGGTTGTGCACAGTCATGATGGCTTGGACGAAATATCGACAGCAGCGCCTACACAAGTCACCGAACTGCGGGACGGTGAAATCCGCTCATATGTTATTGAGCCTCAAGCTTACGGCTTTGCCCGGTGTACTTTGGCCGATTATCAAGGCGGCACACCCGAAGATAATGCCAGGATTATTCAACGGGTACTTAGTGGTGAGCAGGGATTTAAACGTGATATCGTACTGATGAACGCGGCTGCCGGATTGGTCGTAGCCGACGCGGCAGCCAACATCAGTGATGGCTTGCGCATGGCTGCCGCAAGTATTGATAGCGGAGCGGCGTTTGACAAGCTGGAAGCGCTTCGTAAGTTTACCCAGGGTTATTAATAACCCAGCCGTCTAAGGCGTCCGTTTTTACTTGTGCCGTTAGGTAACTGGCAGGTGTTAAGGCTAAGTCCCTGGATAAGGAGGGAATTGTCATTATTATAAAAGTGTGCGGGATTACTACTATCGAAGCTGCGCAGGCCGCGCAAGAGTTTGGCGCCGATTTGATTGGATTTGTGTTCGCGGAGAGTAAGCGGCGCATTACCATAGCAAAGGCGCACGAGATACTCTGTCACACGCCAGGCATTGGCAAAGTGGGGGTTTTTGTTAATGCGCCGCTTGCGGAAGTGCAAATGATAGCGCGGGAATGCCGGCTGGATTTTGTTCAGCTTCATGGCGACGAACCGCCGGAATACTGCCAAGCGGTGGGCTATCCGGTAATCAAAGCATTTAGAATCAAGCCGGATTCAAGCCCGAAGGTTTTTTGCGGCTATCATCCTGATTGGATATTGTTTGACAGTTTTGTTGCCGGTCAACAGGGCGGGACAGGTATAGCCTTTGATTGGCAGAAAGCGCAGGACCTGGTCTGGCAGACGCCAAGGCCATTCATGGCGGCCGGCGGTCTGACACCTGATAATGTGGCGCAAGCCATTCGCATTCTTAGACCTGACGGTGTTGATGTATCAGGCGGGGTCGAAACCAACGGTGTGAAAGATATTGACAAAATTGAGCGCTTTATAGCTGCAGCCCGGAGTGCTTGTAAGGAGGAGTTAGATGCTAAATAAAATTGTGGCCCAAACCAGGCAGGCGGTGGCTGTGTCCCGGCAGGTCAGATCACTTGAGGACATACGTGGTAACTTGGTGCCAGGCAGCTTTGCCTTCAGTGCGGCAATCAGGCAATGTGACTGGACACTCATTGCCGAGTGCAAACTGGCATCTCCGGCTAAAGGGACGCTGTGCTCAGTGTATTCTGTGCCTGAGCTTGCTGCAATATTTGCCGCTAACGGCGCCACCGCATTATCGGTGCATACCAATGCCTGCTTTCGCGGCAGCATGAACGATATTGCCAAAGTAAAAGCAATTGTGACACTGCCGGTATTATGCAAAGAATTTATTATTGATGCCTATCAATTGTATGCCGCCCGGGAGGCTGGCGCCGATGCCGTGCTGCTGATCGCAGCAATTTTATCAGACGCAGAGCTTAAGCAGTTTTTGCAAATTGCCCATGATTTAGGGATGGACTGTTTAGTTGAGGTGCATACCTTGGAGGAGCTTATCAGGGTGCAGCGGACCGGAGCCGGGTTGATAGGAATTAATAACCGCGATTTACAGACCTTCACAACCAATATCCAGCAAACTTTTAACTTACTGCCTTATTGTGAACCAGACCGCCTGATCGTCAGCGAGAGCGGTATTAAGGCGGGCCAGGACGCAGCCAGGCTGAAAAGTGCCGGCGTATGCGGCATATTGGTAGGAGAGGGTTTGGTTACAGCACATGATATTGCCGCTAAGACGCGCGAACTTGTCTTGGGCGGTATACAACAGGAGAGGAGATGTCAAAATGTCTGATAACAACGGCAGGTTTGGAAGTTATGGCGGGCGGTTTGTGCCGGAAACGGTAATGCCGGCGCTGCTTGAACTGGAGGACAGCTATAGAAAACTTAAAGACGATGGGGAGTTTCAGTCAGAGGTAGCTTTTTATTTCAGGGAATATGCCGGCCGTCCAACCAAATTGTATTATGCGGCCAACTTAACACGGCATTATGGGCGGGGAGATATTTACTTGAAGCGGGAAGATTTGCTCCACACAGGGGCGCACAAAATTAATAACGCTCTTGGGCAGGCGCTGTTGGCGCGGCGGATGGGTAAACAGCGGATTGTTGCCGAGACGGGAGCCGGTCAGCATGGGGTGGCGTGCGCTACCGTGGCGGCGTTGTTCGGGCTTAAATGCTGTGTGTTCATGGGGGCTGAAGACATGGAGCGCCAGGCGCTTAATGTTTTTCGCATGAGGCTGTTAGGGACTGAAGTTGTACCGGTTACCAGCGGCAGCGGGACATTGAAAGACGCGACCAGTGAAGCCATCAGATACTGGGTTACCCATATTCAGGACACCCACTATATTATCGGTTCAGTGGTAGGGCCTCACCCTTATCCCATGCTGGTCAGGGATTTTCAGGCGGTCATTGGCCAGGAGGTTGAAAGGCAGATTGCCGACGCCGGTGCCAATCTTAAGTATGTGATCGCTTGCGTAGGCGGTGGCAGCAATGCTATGGGAATTTTCTACCAGTTCCGCGATAACCGGTCAGTAACTAAAATCGGGGTAGAAGCAGCCGGGAAAGGTCTGGCAACCGGCGAACACGCGGCATCGTTAACCAACGGGCGCCCGGGGGTACTGCATGGTTCGTTGAGTTATTTACGCCAGGACAATGAGGGTCAGGTTATTCCCGCTTATTCAATATCAGCCGGGCTTGATTATCCCGGTGTCGGGCCGGAACACTCCTATTTTAAAGATACCGGAAGGGTAATATACACTGCTGTCACCGATGAACAAGCTTTGGCAGCGTTTGAGCGCCTGGCACGGTTGGAAGGTATCATACCTGCGCTCGAAAGCTCGCATGCGCTGGCTTATTTGGAACAGTTAATGCCTGAGACAACATCCGGTCAGGCAGTAGTTGTCTGCCTGTCAGGGCGGGGCGATAAGGATGTGCAGATGGTGGCAAATGTATTGGGGGGATTGGAATGAACATAGCAGAGAAGCTGGGTAGTTTGAAGGCCTCAGGGCGCAAAGGCTTAATCATTTATGTGACAGCCGGCTGTCCGGATTATAGTACTACGTTACAGGCGGTAAAGGCGGCAGCCGAGGCTGGAGCCGATTTGGTGGAAATCGGCCTGCCGTTTTCCGATCCTATGGCTGACGGTCCGGTAATTCAGCAGGCAGCCACCCAGGCACTGGCAGCCGGGGCGACCGTGGGTAAGGCGCTGGAACTTATCACTCTTTTACAACAGCAGACCTCAATACCTTTGGCAGTTATGACTTATTACAATATTGTCTTGCAGTTTGGGATTGAACGGTTTGCGGAAAGTTTTGCCGGAGCAGGCATTAGCGGGCTAATTATTCCTGACCTGCCGATAGAAGAAGCAGCGGCGGTTGAGCCGGCCTGCCGCCAGGCAGGCATCGACTTAATAAAGTTTATTGCACCAACTACCACTCCGGAACGAATAAAGACAATTTGCCGTCAGGCTTCAGGATTTTTGTACTGCATATCAAGCACAGGCGTTACCGGCGTGCGTCAGACCGATTATAACCAGATTGCGCCGCTTCTGGCGGCCGTGCGCCGGGAAACCGATTTGCCGCTGGCGATCGGATTTGGTATCGGCGGCCCGGAAGCGGCCTGTCAGGCAGCCAAACATGCTGATGCCGTCATTGTCGGCAGTGCGGTTATGGACCGCTTGCTGCATGGAAGCCTGGCAAATGTGCAGGAACTGATATACTCAATCAGGCAGGCGCTGGATAAGGAGTGTGACCGTCAGTGAAGACATATCCCGACAAGGAAGAATTTTGCCAGTTGACTGAAACTTATTCCATTCTTCCGGTTTGTATTGAGGTATCAACAGATATGGAAACTCCGGTTTCGCTGTATTACAAGCTGGTGGGGGAAGCTCCGGGTTTTATCCTGGAAAGCGCTCAGACCGGCAAAACTTTCGGGCGTTACTCATTTATCGGCACTAAGCAACTGGCTGCTTTTACGGCATATAACACCCACGCAGAAATTATTATAGATGGTTGTGCATCGCGAAAAGATGGCAAGCCGCATGGTTTACTTAAAGAGTTTCTGAAAAACTTTTCCATGCCGTTATTGCCGGAATTGCCGCCATTCGCCGGCGGTGCGGTGGGATATGCCGCTTATGAAGCGGTAGCTGCGTGGGAGCGGATATGCGGCCTGACTATTCCCGCTGATTTACCGCTTGTTGAGTTAATGGCTTGCAAATATCTCATAGTAATGGACCACCTGACCCATTCAACACGGTTGATAAATTTGATACATTTTACGCCTGGCATGGCAGCCGCCGCGGCATATGAGCAGGCTGTGTCCGAGCTTATTGATCTGGCCGGGGAACTGAAACAACCGGTGGTTTTGCCGGAATATTGCCAGGATGGCGCAGGTGACAGCCAGGGACAATGTTTTGAGCAGGTGAACGAGGCTTCGTTTGAGCAGCAGTATATCAAGATGGTTGAACAGGCTAAAGAATATATCGCGGCCGGTGATATATTCCAGGTTGTCTTATCCCGCCCCTTTCACTATAAACTGACCCACCACCCCTTTGCGCTGTACCGGCGACTGCGCCAAGCCAATCCATCGCCTTATATGTTCTATATCAATTTTGGTCATAAACAGCTTGTCGGCGCTTCACCCGAGCGGCTAGTCAAGTTGGAGGACGGCAAAGTATTGACCTGCCCGATTGCCGGAACACGCCGCCGCGGCGGCAGTTTGGCCGAAGATGAGAAATTGGCGCAGGAACTGCTGGCTGACGTCAAAGAACGAGCTGAGCATGCTATGCTGGTTGACCTCGGGCGTAACGACCTTGGCCGCATAAGCCAGCCGGGGACGGTAGCGGTAGACCGGTTGATGGAAGTGGAAAAGTTCTCCCATGTGATGCATATCGTATCAGAGGTATCAGGTCTTCTTGATCCCAAGTTTTCTGCGGTTGACGTACTGGCCGCGTGTTTTCCGGCAGGAACGGTGAGCGGTGCACCCAAAGTACGGGCTATGGAAATTATTTATGAGCTTGAAGGTGACAGCCGCGGGCCTTATGCCGGTGCGGTCGGTTATTTTGATTTCAGGGGAAATATGGACACCTGCATTACCATTCGTACGTTAATTATTGACGGACAGCAGGTCACAGTGCGGACAGGAGCAGGGATAGTAGCTGATTCTGTGCCTGAAATGGAATACCGGGAGATCATGCAAAAAGCCAGGGTGTTAATGCAATTAGTCAGGGAGGCTGAATGATATGATTTTAATTATTGATAATTATGATTCATTCACCTATAACGTTTACCAGTATGTGACCAGTTTGGGATTTCAGGCCGCCGTTGTCCGCAATGATATGACATCTGTTGAAGAAATCAGTCATGCTGGATATAGTGGGATTATTATCTCGCCAGGACCGGGAACGCCGGCGAGCGCAGGAATTAGTAAAGAAGCGATCAAGAGGTTTGCCGGGCAAATTCCTGTTCTGGGAATTTGCCTTGGTCACCAGGCTATCGGTGAAGTATTCGGCGGGCGGGTCATCCGTGCGCCGCAGCCGGTGCATGGCAAGACCGAATATATTATTCATAAAGGACAAGGTATATATAGTGGACTTCCCAAGCCGTTTATCGCCGGTAGATATCATTCGCTGATCGTTGAAAGGGATGGGCTGCCTGACTGTTTTGAAATTACGGCCACGTCTCAAGATGGTTTGATCATGGGGTTAAGGCACAGGGAGTTTGACGTAGAAGGTGTGCAGTTTCACCCTGAATCAATTC
The DNA here is from genome assembly GCA_041428575.1 of Sporomusaceae bacterium ACPt. Lineage (GTDB taxonomy): Bacteria > Bacillota > Negativicutes > Sporomusales > Sporomusaceae > Sporomusa_D > Sporomusa_D carbonis. The sequence goes on along the minus strand of CP155570.1, from coordinate 2,214,906 downwards.
TGACGCCTAAAGGGATTGATATTTTGCGAAATTTTCTTGCTAAAACAAAATGTGCTTGAATAAATAGTGACAGCATGGTATATTAGGTTCAAATAGTGATTAAAAACTATGAAGAGGAAAAGTAGGTATACTAATTCCGTTACAGAGAGCCGGGAAGGATGAGAGCCGGTACGGACTGGTGTGCTGAAGTTCACCTTGGAGTTGCTTGCTGAAATCTGGATGAGTATGTTTTCCCGATGGTAGGCGGAGCCGGAGACCTTCACCGTTAGCAGCGAAGGAGAGTATCGGCAGAGGCCCGTACTTTTACGAGATGATTCGCTTCACGGCGAATAACAAAGGTGGTACCGCGAGATTAGCTCTCGTCCTTTACAGGACGGGAGCTTTTAAATTTAGTAGGAGGGTTTTTATGTTAAAAACAGTCGGGTATTTAGGGCCGCAAGGAACTTACAGTGAAGAGATCGTCTTGAATCTTTATAACAAGGGGGAATTTAGGCCAATACCGTTCATTGCTATTGACGCGGCAATCAGAGCGGTAGCAGCAGGTGAAATTGACGAGTGTATCGTACCTGTCGAAAATTCGCTGGAAGGTTCGGTCAATATTACCCTTGATACTATTGCGCACGATGTTAGTTTGTTTATTACCAAAGAGGTTGTCTATCCGGTCAGGCACAATTTGCTGGCACAAACCAGCAGCCGGAGTATTACTACAATTGTTTCGCATCCGCAAGCACTGGCCCAATGCCGGAAAACCCTGGCGGCTATGTATCCGCACGCCCAGGTAAAGCCGGTCGACAGTACTGCCGAGGCTGCCAGGCTGACGGCTGCAAGTGATGGATCCTACGCCGCGGTTGGCAGTTCCAAGGCGGGAGAAATCTATGGACTGACAGTATTGGCTGCCGATATTCAGGACAATGCCGCCAATTCAACGCGGTTTATCTGCCTGGAACGCCAGCCGGCCGGTCCGGCGGCAGCAGGTAAATGCAAAACATCACTTGTCTGTCAAATTAACGGCGAACGGCCAGGCCGTCTCTACAATATTTTACAGGAATTTGCCCAAAGAGATGTCAATCTTACCCGGATTGAATCGCGCCCGGCCCGGACCGGGCTTGGTATGTATATATTCTTTTTTGATATTGAAGGCAGTCTGGCTGAAGTCAATATTGCCGCCGCTATTAATGCTGTCAAGATGAAATGCCTATGGTATAAAAATCTTGGTTCTTACCCGACCTATAACGGCGCTAAATAGTAGTACAAGAATAATTATCCGACCTGAAACATCCTCGTTTAATAAGGCGGGGATGTTTTTTTCAGTAATGGATAAAATATGGGAAGGCTGGGCTGATTATAGCGGGAAGGAAGGCAATTTACATGAATAATCTTGTGGTTGAAGAATTGATCCGCCAGGCGTTGAAAGAAGATATTGGCGCCGGCGATATTACCAGTCAGGCCATTTTTACTGACGACCATTACTCCGAAGGCTATTTGCTGGCAAAAGAGGAATTGGTGCTGGCCGGCAAAGATATATTCTCACGTGTTTATTCCTTGCTTGACCGGCAAATAAAGATTGCTTTCAGATACAACGACGGCGATAAAATACCAAGTGGTGAGAAGTTTGCTATTCTTAAGGGACCAACCCGCAGTTTGCTAAGTGGTGAGAAAGTTGCTCTTAATTTTTTACAGCGTATGTCTGGGATTGCTACTGAGACCTGGCGTTTTGTCCAAGCGGTTGGGGGAACAGCTGCTATTATTGCCCATACCAGAAGGACAACTCCCGGTCTTAGGATACTGGAACGATATGCTGTAAAAGTGGGCGGAGGTAAAAGCCACCGCTACGGTCTTGATTATATGGCGCTTATTAAAGACAACCATATACAAGCCGCAGGCGGTATTACCCAGGCAGTCGAAAAAATCCGCCAACAGCTTTCGCCGTTTGTAAAAATTGAAATTGAAGTTGAAACTTTAGATCAGGTACGCGAAGCTGTAACTGCCGGTGTCGATGTTATTATGCTTGGAAATATGTCAGACACCATGCTGGAGCAGGCAGTGGCTATTGTTGACAAACAGACGTTGGTTGAGGTATCAGGCAATATACCCATTGAACGGGTATCTGAACTGGCGGCGTTAGGCGTGGATATAATTTCAAGCGGATTGATTACCCACTCAGTAAGAGCGGTTGATATCAGCATTAAGCTGCAATAAAGTGAAGCTTGCCTTGAGGAAATTGCAACTAAAAAAGCGGGGGATTAGCGGCGGTTAGCTATCGAATAATTTTAATAACAACCTGCGGGCATAATATAAGTGAAGGGGGGTGTTTTTTATGGCGAAAAAAATTGCTGTAGAAGAAAACTTAACAGCAATTAAAAAGGCACTGCAAGAAAAAGGTTATACTGTGGTAAGCCCGAAAAGTGCCGAGAATATTGTTGCAGCTGTTGTTATGGGTATGGATAATAATCTAATGAATATTCAAAATACTACAACTAAAGCTCCGGTAATTGATGCTACAGGCATGACAACAGATCAGGTGCTTTCCAAAATTGAGGCTTTGGGTTAAATAAAGTTCCCCCCTCGCGCCGAGCGAAGGGGAGTGTATCATTAACTGTGTAAATGGAATAAACATCCAAGATTTTGGGGACACTAATATTGCTTTTACTCATGCGCAGGATAGGGCGACGCAGAGGTGCGACCCGAGCGGCATATGAGGTTTAGCGAGGCGGTGATGCTCATGTGAGAGTGTCGCTTTTCCTTATCTTTGCCTCGGAAAACCCAAAGCGATAAACCTCGGGGTTCGGGGCAGAGCCCCGATAGGGTTTATGAGACCTTCCGCGCTTGCAGTCTGTCCTCGAAGAAGATCATCAACTGCCCTATTATAATTCCCCAATCGCGAATCGGCATACTCCACTTTTTGGAAATTTCTTGTATCGACAGGAACACCGATTTTTTGACCGCGTCGTCGGTGGGATAAACCGTCTTTGTCTTGGTATATTTGCGCAGCATCCGATGAAAACCTTCCACTGCGTTGGTGGTGTAAATCAGTGTCCGGACCTCCTGCGGGTACTTGAAATAGGTGGACAGCTCCGTCCAGTTCGCCTCCCAGGACTTTACAATCTGTGGGTATTTCTTGCCCCATTTCTCACGAAATTCCTCCAGACGATACTCCGCGTCGTCTTGTGTCGGCGCTGCATAGACTAATTTCAAATCCGCCATAACCGGCTTGATATCCTTGTAGGGTACATACTTTGTGGAGTTGCGGATTTGATGAATCACGCACAGTTGCTGCTCGGTTTTGGGGAACACCGTCTCAATGGCGGTGGAAAAGCCGGAAAGGTTGTCACGGCAGGCAATCAAAATATCTTCCACACCCCGATTTTTCAACTCGTTGCAGATCGTCGTCCAAAAACTGGCGCTCTCGTTTTCCGACAGCCACATGCCGAGGATTTCCTTGCGGCCGTCCAGATTGATACCTAAAACCGAGTATAGGCATTTGTTTACAACCCGGCTGTCCTTGCGGACTTTGAACACAATTCCGTCTAGAAACACAATGGGATACACCGGGTCAAGCGGGCGGCTCTGCCATTCCATAACGGCTGGCATAATCTTGTCCGTGATGCGGCTGATTAGGCTGGCGGAGGCTTCTACGCCGTAGATGTCGCGCAGATGATCTTCAATGTCGCGATTGGACATGCCTTTAGCGTACATCGCCAGAATCCTGGCTTCAATATCGTCGGTGCGTGTCTGCCGTTTTTCGATAATTCGCGGCTCAAAGGTGCCGTTTCGGTCGCGGGGGACGCTGATTTCACTTTCGCCCCACTCGCTTTTTATTGTTTTTTTGCCGTAACCGTTACGGCTGTTGCCGCTGTTATTGCCTAAAACACTGTTCTTCTCATAGCCGAGGTGTTCATCCATTTCGGCTTCTAGCATCTTTTCCAGCGCACCGGCAAACAGATTCTTGAGCTTCGCCGTTAGTTCGGCGGGAGTGGTGCACTCCTCACTGAGCAGTGCTACAAGCTGTATTTCTTTTTCGTTTAACTGTGTCATGGGTCCATCTCCTTTTATTCTTTATATTGGAGATTATTCCCATTTACACGGTTTAAAATACAGCCTCGAGCGAAGGGGTTTTTCAATTTACTGCCATAAACATCCCATAAACATCCCATAAACATCCGTTAGACAATGGGCAATAACTCTGTTATAGTATTCGTAAGGACAGGTGCATTCTATATGAAATCCAATAAAGATTTTTTTCTAGGCGTGTTGTTAGTAACGCTCCACCGCTGGCGCTTGACTTACGCTTATACTAACAACACGCCTGTAAATCTTTATTGGATACTATATAGATATCTTAAAATAGAAAGGTGATGTACAATGCCGGAACTTATGCCGGATTATGTAACTGATACCGGCCTGGACTTAACTAATGATGATCTAGTTTTAGATAATGCAAGCCATTAAGAGGCGTAGAACGTCTCTTTTTTTTGTTTCGTAAGAAAAGTATTAGCTTCCCATAAGTTGACTACCAACTAATGGACAGATGTTATGAGTGATGCCATAGGTGGTTTCCGCGCTGAATTTTATGGTCAATATTTATAAAATACTGACATTTTCCACCATAGTATGCTATTCTAAAGTATGCTATTCTAAAATTGGATCCGCAAACTACACCATTGTATATGCTTTTAAAGTGAATAGTACATATTCATGCAGCATACTTTTTTTCGTTTATATCACTTGCCGCAGGGTGGAAGCATAACATTGGGAAGCATGTTGCCGATTCTTTTTATGGCAACGTACTATGGCCCTGAGGTAGGATATCTTATCGGTTTTTTTATACGGGATCGTCAACTTGGTCTAAAATCCCTTTATCTTACATCCGGTCCAAGTGCTGTTTGATTATCCGTTGCCGTCTATGGTGCTTGGCGTGGCTGGTTATTTCAAAGAAAGAATGTTGTTGGGTACGGTAGCCGGCATTTGTGCACGTTTTTGTTGTCATTATACATCCGGAATCGTCTTTTTTGCCAGTTATGCGCCTAAAGGTATGTCACCATATCTATATTCACTGGTTTTTAATGCCGGTTACTTAGTGCCGGAATGCCTGATTTGTCTGTTACTCATGCGGATTTTGCCGGTCAGACGAATTGAACAGGCTATTAGGCCCACTCCAAAAAAGCTTGGTTAGAATTATAAGTTACTATTTCTTAGCATAAAAGAGCTATTCCTTTCAATTAGGAAAGCTCTTTTTTATATGGACACTGAGCAAGGATTTTGCCTGTCTAAGGTGAATTATATTATAATCAATAATTAAATATTTTTATCAGGTAGGTGAATTTTATGGATAAATATAAAGTTGTTGTTACTGGACCAATTATGCCTGCAGCCTTGGCATTACTTGAACAACAGTGTGAGGTCCGACAGTGGACTGAGGTGCAGCCGCCCCGCTTGGGGCAGTTGGCTGAATGGCTGAAAGACGCTGAAGGGTTGTTTGTTTCGGCAAACGTGGCTGTTAATGAAGAACTGCTGGATGTTGCTCCTAAGCTAAGAGTGATTGCTCAAGCAGCAGTAGGTTATGACAATATTGATGTTCAAGCCTGTACCCAGCGGAAAATTCCGTTTGCCAACACGCCGGGCGTACTTGTGGAAACAACTGCCGATCTGGCTTTCGGTCTGTTATTAACTGCTGCCCGCCGTATTCATGAAAGTTGGGACTGGGTACGCGCCGGCAAGTGGCAGCCTGGCTCGCGTTTTCCTTTGGGAGTGGATTTATATGGTAAAACACTTGGCATAGTAGGTATGGGTGCCATTGGTGCGGCTGTTGCTAAACGGGCGCAGACCAGCGGTATGAAGGTAATTTATTACAACCGGCGCCCGAGAGCTGACGCAGCGGCGTTACATGTCGAGTACCGCAATTTTGAAACTCTTTTGGCTGAAGCTGATTTTATCATCGTTTTGACACCTCTTACACCGGAAACCAGGGGGATGTTCGGGGCAAACGAATTTGAAAAAATGAAACCGACAGCCTATTTTATTAATGTCGCCAGAGGCGCCATTGTTGATACAGACGCGCTTCGCAATGCGCTGGCAAGTAACAAGATTGCCTATGCCGCGTTAGATGTTACCGACCCGGAACCGCTGCCGGCAAGTCATCCATTATTGCAACTAACCAATCTTTTGATTGTACCGCATATTGGCAGCGCAACAACCGAATGCCGCAACCGCATGGCGCTTTTGGCGGCTGAGAATATGCTGCTGGGATTGGCAGGTAAGCCAATGTTGACTTGTGTTAATAAAGAAGTAAATTATATCGTCTAATTCTGAAAATAGGGTGGTATTGTTTTGCTACATAGAGTAGTCAGTGCGTGTCCGCTAGACTGTCCTGATGTTTGCTCGCTGATAGTAACGGTAGAAGATGGGGTAGTAGTCAGTGTTGAAGGCAATCCGGCCCATCCTGTAACTCGCGGGGCCATTTGCAACAAAGGGCGTAATCTTATCAAAAACGGGACACATCCAGGACGAATTAAAACTCCGATGCTCAAACAAGCCGGTGTTTGGTGTGCCATAACGTGGGCAGAAGCGTTAGATCTTTTTTATAATAAGTTAAAAGAAAGTGTTTCCCAATACGGCAGCCTGTCGATTCTGCATGCTGCCGGCGATGGTTCAGCCGGCCTCATTAAACAACGATTACCCAAACGTTTTTTTAATCAACTGGGCGGCGTAACTGAGCCAGGGGGCTCACTGTGCTGGGGCGCAGGTATTGCTGCTCAGAAAGCAGACTTTGGGCTGGCAGCGGCGCCGTCATGGAAGGACATCACCAAAGCCAAGACAATCTTGCTGTGGGGCCGCGACCCGGCTACTACTAATATTCATCTTCTACCATATATAAATGAAGCCAGGCAAGCGGGCGCCCAAGTAATTGTTATAAATCCACTTAAGGTTCCTTCACTAAAGTTTGCTGATAAGCATCTTGCCGTCCGGCCTGGTACCGATGGCCTGCTGGCGCTGGCCATGGCTCAGGTGATTATTGCTGAAAATCTTACAGATGGAAGCTTTTGTGCCGCTAACGTCAACGGGTATCAAGAATATGCCCGGATGGCGGCCGGTTATCGGCCGGCATCCATAGCCGAAATCGTCGGCGTAGATGCTGACGAAATTTGTGAGGTGGCCAGGACATATGCGCAGGCGCGGCCAGCATCAATTATACTGGGCTATGGCCTGCAGCGGTATGAACACGGTGGTGCTACTATCAGAGCGATTGATGCTTTGGCGGCAATTACCGGTCAGATTGGCAAACCGGGAGCCGGGGTTCATTATGCCAACAGGTTGTGGGGACAATTTGGTAAAGAAATAGCCGCATCTGAGCAGACCCGAAACACCCGCGAAATACCTTGGGCACAGTTGGCAGCCAGACTGCCTGAACTTGACCCGCCCATTAAAGTATTGGTAGTCGACCGAGGGAATCCTGTAAATCAAATGGCTGACAGCACTAAAACAAGGACGGCGCTGCTGCAGATACCGTTTAAAGTTGCTATCGATTACTATCTTACCGATACAGCCGAAATTGCGGATTTATTTTTACCAGCCACCGGCAACTTTGAAGAAGAAGATTTAGTAGTCTCGTCTTGGAATGAGTATATTTATTACAAGCCGGCTATTACCCGGCAACCGTTCAGCGAGTACGGCATCTGGCAGTACTTGGCTAAGAGGTTTGGACTTGGCGCTGAATGGGAACAAGAACATTCAGCCTGGCTGAAAACTACACTTAACTCTTATGGTGTAACACTGACAGATTTACAGGAAAAAGGTTTTCTTCTAAATCCTAATGCTGAGAATACGGCATTTACCAATGGCAAATTTCTTACTGACTCGGGCAAATTTGAATTGCTGGGAGCGGAGGCAATACGTAACCTTATCGTTGGCTGTCAGTCTATGGTCAGCAGCAGTAAAGCCCAGCACAAAAAGCTGGTGCTAATTACACCTCACCGCCGGCATTCGCTTAATTCTCAGCACTTCCCTCCGCAAGACAGTCCGGGACCGGTAATAAAGCTAAATCCGGTAGATGGACAGAACGCCGGGTTGGCAGAAGGAGATTCGGCAGTAATTGAAACAACAGTAGGCAAACTGGTCCTGCCTGTCAGCTTGGATGCGGGAATTCTTGCCGGTGTGGCTGTTATCGAGCAGGGGGGCTGGCTGAAAGATGGCCTCGGAGTTAATCTTATTACTGAGTCACGTAATACTGATATTGGCGACCAGGTAGCTTTTTACCACACTTTCTGTACAGTGCGGAAAGCATAAATTGACCGGTTGGTCAAGGATGTCTCCTGTAATAGATAAGCCTTGCGGTTCAAAAAGCCCGCAAGGCTTATTCTTTAGATGTTACGTTGTTAACGCCGGTTCGGCAATCTTTTCGATTTTAACAGCGCATACTTTGTATTCGTAAGTCTTGGTTACTTTGTCATACGCATCATTGGTCAGTTCGTTAGTGGGGGTTTCGGGGAAGTGAAAGGACATCCACACTAAGCCAGGTGGTACTTTGTCAGTTACCCAGGCCTGGGTTTCCACTCGTCCGCGCCGCGAAATCACTGCGATTTTGTCGCCATCGGCAATACTGAGTTTCATGGCATCGTCAGGATGAATCATTGTTTGCTCCTTAGGACGGAATTTAGTCAGATTTTTGGAACGTTTGACTGTGGATACGCGGTGATGGTAGAGGGTAAGGCCGGTAGTCAAGAGGAACGGGTATTCCTCATCAGGAAGTTCGGCTGGCGGCTGGTATTCGACAGGAACAAACCGGGCGATACCGCAGACGAATTTGCCTGCTTCGTGAAGTACCGGAGTGCCAGGATGTTCTTTAGTCGGCACAGGCCACTGTAACCCTTTTGCTTCAAGGCGTTCATAGGTGACACCGGCGTAGCTGGGAGTAAGCTCAGCAATTTCTTCCATTATTTTACTGGGGTGGCTGTAGTCCATAGGATATCCCATCCGCTTGGACAACTCCATGATAATAGCGCCGTCAGTCATGGTGCCAGGAATGGGGTCGATAGCTTTGCGGACCCGTTGAATACGCCGTTCAGTGTTGGTAAATGAGCCGTCTTTCTCAGCAAAAGTGGCGGCAGGCAAAATAACATGGGCCAGTTTGGCGGTGTCGGTCATAAACAGAGTCTGCACTACCAGAAAATCAAGTTTGGCCAGCGCTTTTTTTACATGGTTGGCATTGGCATCGCTCAATACCGGGTCTTCGCCCATGATATACATAGCTTTAAGGTTACCGTGGTTAATTTCGTCAAACATATCAGGGCTGGTTAACCCAGCCTTTTCAGGCAGTGTAACGCCCCAAGCCTTTTCGAATTTTTCGCGTACGGCAGGGTTAATGACCTGCTGGTAGCCGGGGTAAACATTAGGCAGTGCGCCCATATCACAGGCGCCTTGCACGTTGTTTTGGCCACGCAGTGGATTAACGCCTGTACCCTTTTTACCGACATTGGCGGTCATGAGTGCCAGGTTGGCCAGGCACATAACATTGTCGGTGCCGCAAGTGTGTTCGGTAATACCCATTGTGTAGAAAATTTGGGCCCGTTCGGCTGTGCCGTATAGTTTGGCGGCCTGGTGCAGTAAGTCCTGTGGTACACCGGTAATTTGTTCAACATATTCGGGGGTATATTTTTCAACACCGGCTGCAACGGCGTCAACGCCATTGGTGCACGAATCAATAAATTCCTGGTTGTGCCAGCCGGATTTTAAGATAATGCGCATCAAGCCATTAATGAGCGCAATATCGGTACCAGGTCTAAGGCGCAGCCAGACATCGGCTTTACCGGCCATTTCGGTCTTGCGCGGGTCGGCAACAATGAGTTTGGCGCCGCGCCTGAGTGCTTGCCGCATTTTGGCGCCAATTATCGGATGTGCCTCGGTGGGGTTGGCGCCGATAATAAATAGTACATTGGTGTAAGGAATTTCGTTGATGGAGTTAGTCATCGCCCCGGAGCCGAATGAGGTGGCCAGACCGGCCACAGTGGGGCTGTGTCAGGCACGGGCGCAGTGGTCGATATTATTGGTACCGATGACTGCGCGCATGAATTTTTGCATTAGGTAATTTTCCTCATTAGTGCATTTCGCCGAGCTTAAGGCGGCAATGGCATCGCCGCCATGGGCAGTTTTAATATTGCTAAACTTTTCTGCTACCAGATTGAGAGCCTCGTCCCAAGAAGCTTCGGTAAATTGACCGTCTTTTTTAATAAGCGGCGAAGTCAGGCGGTCAGGATGGTGAATAAAATCAGTGCCAAACCGGCCTTTAACGCACAAAAGACGTCCGTTTACCGGGCTGGTCGGGTTGGAGGTAACGCCGATTACTTTGCCGTCTTTCACATTAAGGTCAAAATTGCAACCTACGCCGCAGTACGGGCAAGTGGTTTGGACTTTTCTATCAGGTTGCCCGGCTTGGTATAATGGTTTTTCCGTGAGAGCACCTACAGGGCATACTGCCACACACGTGCCGCAGAATACGCAGTCTGACTGATCTGTGGGTGTGTCAAACGCTGTAGTTATTTTGCTGTCAAAGCCGCGGTTAGTCCATTCAAGTACATTGCAGCACTGCAGTTCTTTGCATGCTCTGACACACCGGCCGCATAGCACACATTTGTTATTATCACGAATAATAAAGGGGTTGCTGTCATCAATGGCGTTCTGGCGTTTTTCACCGTCAAAACGTACTTGACGGATTCCCAAATCGGCCGCCAAGCGCTGCAATTCGCAGTTCAAATTACTTTGACAGTGTAAACAATCCTGAGGGTGACTGGCCAGCAGCAATTCAACTACTGTTTTTCTGGCCTCGCGAATTGCTTCCGATTGGGTGCGGATTACCATGCCTTCATTGACAGGATAAGTACATGCTGTAACCAAGGAGCGGGCGCCTTCGACTTCAACCAGACAGACACGGCAGGAACCCTCCGGTGTCAAATCGGCAAGGTAACAAAGAGTTGGGATATTGACTCCGGTTAACCGCGCTGCCTCGAGAACTGTAACGTCGTGAGGAACTTCAACTATCTTGTTATCGATAGTTATTGTAATCGTTGCCATAGTCACTCTCCTTAATGCAGATTGAAGATAGTAAATTTTCTGGTAATCATATTCTACATGCTGCGCGAATTTACCTCTAATACCGGACGGGTATGTTGAATTTTGATAGGTTTATTTTAGGCAATGCGTTTAGCCTGATAGTAATGGTTGTTTTAGTTTCATCCGGGGCCACCCTTTTATTTTTAGATGAATTTTTGCTACTGCTTGGTGCTGAGCCTGATGTATTGCCATATGCCCGGGAGTTTACCAGGATCATTGTTATTTGCAGCATATTCATGCATGCCGGTGTTTGGCATCAGTCAAGGTGTTCAGCCCATTTTGGGCTACAATTACGGCGCCACGAGTTACGGGCGGGTTATCAAGGTCATGAAACTTGGCGTGTATGCAGCAACAGCCGTATCTCTGTTGGGTTTTATTGTCACTCAACTGTTTGCTCCCCAAAATAATCCGGGGATTTAATGACAATCCGGAATTAATTGCCATTGGTGCAAATGGGCTTAAAATACTGTTAATAATGCTAATCATGAAAGGCTGGTAATTATGAAACGCAGGTTGCTTGGTGCCATGCTTTCCGTTATTGTTTTGACTATGGCGGCTATGGTAGCGTCGGTTGAGGCGGCCAAATTGGCTGACCAGGACGCGGACGTAGCTCAAATGAAAGCTGATGAGCAAAGAGTAAAAAACTTCGCCATGGTTATATCAAGTACGAAGGAAACAAAGTCTATTATTATTGGTAATTTTGTTAGTGCTAAGGCTAGAGCCCATAAGGTTTTAGCTTTTTGTTTTTTTAATATAAGATTATGGCGAAAGGAAAAAATAATACTGATGGTGAATTATACCTTTATTAAGTTTTTGAGCTTAAGGAGGTAATATGGCCAATAATGTTAATACAATCGAAATTCGCGGATTTTTACACTTGGCCGGTCTGTTTAAGGAACGCGGCTGGACAAGTCCGTTAAATTTTGTCATTCCGGGAGAAATTAGCGGCCAGCAACTTTTGAAAATGCTGGATATCCCCGACGATCAGGTGGAAGCGGTGTTTGTTAATGGCAAGGCACAACCTTTGGCTTATGCGGTTATTAAATCGGGGGACAGGGTGGCTTTAGTCCCACCAGGAACACCCGGACCGTACCGGGTATATTTGGGTTTTGTTGAATTATAGATTTGTTGCCGTAACTTACCAGAAAAACCATTTTTTTAGCAGGAATACTGCTTATTTTGGAGAACAAAGCTATAATAGCTGGCTTTTGATATAATTTTGATATAATATGGTTGGAATAAGAAGAAGCCAATAGGAGGAAAACATTATGTGGACCGTGGTATACATAGCTTCTAACCGGGCGCAGGCTGAGCTATATAAAAACGTGCTGTGCAATGAAGGCGTGCTTGCCAATATTCGTCCGGCAGGAATTGTTTCGGCACTCGGCGATGGCCTATATGAGATTTTGGTTTTAGAGTCTGAAGCAGACGAAGCTCACGCCATTTTGTGCCAACATGCAGTAAAATAACTGTATTATTTTATTACGAATAAGGAGTGTTAGGTTTTGTTGAAAAAGACTAAGATTATTTGCACCGTAGGTCCCAGCACTGATAAACCAGGTGTTTTGGAAGCCATGATAGCAGCGGGGATGAATGTGGCTCGCTTTAATTTCTCGCATGGTACTCATGAGGACCATAGCAAGAGAATTGCTAGGGTAAGGGAAGCCGCTGACAAAGCTAACAAGCCAGTAGCCCTTATGCTAGATAATAAGGGCCCTGAAATGCGTTTGGGCAAGTTTGTTGAAGGCAAGGTCTATTTGGAAGCTGGTCAAAAGTTTATATTGACCAGCCGCGATGTTGAAGGCACCAAGGAAATCGCGTCAGTTAACCACAAATTTCTGCCACAGGAGGTTTCCCCAGGGCAGACTATATTGATTTCCGACGGTCTGGTAAGCCTACATATTGATGCTGTTGAAGGCGACGACATTATTACTACTGTTTGTAATAGCGGCCAAATTAGCGACCGTAAGCGAGTTGCCGCGCCCGGGGTTGCTGTTAATCTTCCGCCCTTATCCGAGCAAGATATAGCCGACATTAAGTTTGGTATTCAAAATCAGATGGATTCGATTGCTGCTTCCTTTGTGCAGCGGGCTGCCGATATTTTAGCAATTCGCAAAATATTGGAAGATGCCAATTATTCAATGGATATTATTGCAAAAATTGAAAACGCCGAAGGTGTAAAAAATATTGATGAAATCCTTAAGGTAGCCGACGGGGTTATGGTGGCCCGCGGTGACCTTGGTGTCGAGATTCCTGCCGAAGAAGTGCCGCTGGTACAAAAAATGCTTATCCGAAAATGTAATAAAGCCGGCAAGCCGGTTATTACTGCTACCCAAATGCTTGAATCTATGCTGACAAATCCGCGTCCCACCAGGGCCGAGGCCAGCGATATTGCCAACGCTATTCTGGATGGTACAGATGCTATTATGCTCAGCGGGGAATCGGCGTCAGGTCAGTATCCGGTTGAAGCTGTTAAAACTATGGCCAGCATTGCTGTCCGGACAGAAAGCTCGCTCTGTTACAGCGACATTCTCAGAGATAAAGGCATTCAACTGCAACGGACTACTACCGATGCTATCAGCCACGCTACAGCACAGATTGCGCATGAACTAGGCGCTGCCGCCATCGTTACATCAACTCAGACCGGCTATACCGCGCGGATGGTGTCCAAATATCGTCCGCAGGCTACTATTGTCGCTGTTACTCCCGTTGCCAAAACGGTACGCCGTATGTTGCTGCTGTGGGGTGTTTATCCTGTCTTAGGACCATGCTTTAACAATACTGATGAAATGGTGCAAAGTGCAGTAGCAAGTTCGCTTAAGGCCGAGGTTGTTAAGGATGGTGACTTGGTGGTTGTAACTGCTGGTGTGCCTGCTGGCATGTCGGGAACAACCAATATGATTAGGGTTCATGTTGTGGGTAATATCTTAATGCGTGGTACTGGCATCGGTCAGCGGGCAGTTACCGGAAAAATTGTTATTGCCACGTCAATAAAAGATATAAAGACTAAGCTTCAACCGGGTGATATTCTGGTAGTCAGCAGCGTAGATGAAGAGACTGCTGCTTATGCTGCCAAAGCTGCAGCTATTGTTGCTGAGGAAGGCGGTTTGACTTCGCATGCCGCTATTGTGGGGATAAGCTACGGCATCCCTGTGCTTGTTGGCGTGGAAGGCGCAACAGAGATGCTGCAAGATGGTGCTCTGGTTACTGTTGATGCTGCCCGTGGTATTGTATATCAAGGAGAAATTAACGCTAGATAGGGAGACCCTTATGGCAGTTTGGTGGGGTATTCTTGCAGGAATAATAATAGCCGCCTGGCGTTTGTTATACACTAGGCGGCTAGATTGGCAACTTGCGCGTATTTCGTCCCGTTTAGGCAGAATAACCACGCGCCGGTCAAACGTGAGTGCTGGCAAACAGATCATGCGGCAGATATACAAAGTTGTGAAAGCCAGTTTGTTGACTGGCAAAGAAAATGAGGCTTACCGAGCGTTTGATTTATTAAAGTTAGCATTAGGACATGGTCTGGGAAAGCCGGGTGAGCCGTCACGGCTTACAACTGTTGTTTACATGGCGCTAAAATCAAATCATCCTGACATTGCCGGCCATGGTATTGATGCCTTTCGTCCACTGCTAAAAACTATGGCTGTTGCTGAAATTCCTGGTGCGGTTGAACAACTTGGACTTATTGCTGTTATTAGCCTAAAACAACGCTACAACTTTTTAGCTGCCCGGGCAGTAGAAGTCATTTTTACCAGTCTAGGCGTGGTGCAAGATGCCGGTGCTAACGTTGCGGCCATGCGGGCACTAAGGCTGATCGGGCTTACTGCCTTGCGACGGGGGGATACCGGTCTTATTAGGGAAATACAGGCGAAACTGGCCGGTTTGCTTGCGGTTGCCCCATTAGGCAGTGCGGCTCATGAGCAGGCTGCCTGGGTATTTACGGCTTGGCTGCATAGGGTGATAAAGTCCGGGGATACCACACTGTTCGAAGTAATAACCAATTATATCTGGCAATTGGCTGATAAGAAGATACTGACGGAAAATGCTTTGGCAAGTCTTGTCACTGAATGCAGTCAGCTTGCAGGTATTATAAGTCTTAATCCGTATAGTCAAATTTCTGACGCAATATCTATGTTTAGTCTCGGCCTGGCCGCTCAATCGAAACGTATTGATGTTTGGCGCCAGGCTGTTGACGGTGCCGGTCACGCTGCAAGGATGGCTGTATCCCAGCGGACCTTGTCAGAAAGTTTCAATGTGGTGTATCCTTTATTTGAGACCGGACGCCGTATGTTGGCGGCTGAGTTTAATTCAGGCCCCTTGAGTGATCCGTTTCGCCAGCAGGCTCTTTATATATTAGTACGGGAATGCTTGCAGGTTGTTGAATTTGTTGCCAGAAAGAATTTTACTACCACAATTGTGGATATCATTGATCAGATATACCTGGACTGGATGAATTGCCAAACTAACGCAGGACAACAAAAATCAATAAAGAAGTTCTGTCAGTTGATATTTATATATGGTATGCGGCTTAAACGCCGGCAAAAGCGCCTGACCGCAGAGGGTAGCGGTTTTAATTCCGGGAGTGCAATGACAGACGCCAACCGGGAACATTTAAAACAGCTTGGTTATTTATTTTAACAAAAAGGCGGACAAATATTGTCCGCCTTTTTGTTAACTAGCTTTTGTGCATTACTCAGCTTTTTGGCGAGCCGTTCGTTGGGTGGAAGTGACGCCGGTAAGCGCCAACCTAACTACAGGTATATAGCTGCTCAGTTTACTGGTTATAACCGCTAATCCCGCGCTCAGGGCCAGGGTTGATAAGTAAAATGCCACCACAACAGGCGCAGTGAGCGGTATGGAAGCTTGATTGAGTTGTATTACTAAATAGTACATGACTATAGGATGGATAAGATAAACAAGATATGAGCATGCTCCCAAACGACCTAGAACTGCGGATAGCCAGTCCGGTAGTCGTTTGCTAAAAGTTTTAAACCAGAAAAGTGTTGCCCCTGCCGTATACAATACGCCAATGGGGCTAAGCTGGTGGATAGTGTTAACGGCCTCTTCAAGACTATAATGTTTGAAGTAAACTAGGTAATAGTAAAAAAACAGCATACCAATTAATGTAGAAACAAAAGTAGTATTTACGAGACGGCTATATTTCTGAACAATAGCGAGAAACTGTGGATATAGTTCAGCACAGACTGCGCCAAATATAAAAATAAATAGATAATGCAGGACCAAATAGTTCATGCGATGTTGTATGGCTAGATTAAGGTAATAGTTGCTGAAATCCGGCTTTAGTTCATAGCTTGAGTAATAATTGAAGGCAATTTGCGCCATAAGAAGCAGTAATAAACTGGTAAGCGGTGTTTTAACAATCCAACCTACAAGTTTCCGCCATAGCGGCATGAGTGCGTAAAACCAGACGAGAATGACTAGGAAATAGAGTTGATAAGAAGCCAGCCCAAACAAAAAATATTCGTAAACAAGCGGCCGTTCCCAAATACTGGTATCGCCGCTTGCTAAGGTGTAGTGCAACATGTAAAGTAGCGACCAGGCCAGGTAAGGCAGCAGTACGGTTTTGAGGCGGCGGCTCATAAATGCTTTATAATTATATTGTGTATTGAGCGGCTGGCTGATAAATAAGCCGAATGCCGATACGAAAAAAAATATGGGCACGCTAAATCTGGTGAATATTTCTAATAATGCAAACAAATGCGGATTAACAGCCGGGTTGGCCAGCGAGTAAGCACCGGTGTGTATGCCAAGCACCCCTAGCATAGCAAGGCCGCGTATATAATCAAGGGCAATTATGTGTTGTTTGGCCATTCTTTTTTAGTTGCTCCTCAAAGTGTGTTTTGCGTGATTTGGTTCAGACTGCTTAAACTTATTTGTCAAATATACTCCGGCGATAACCATTATTCCGCCGCCGATGGTGTACGGTGTAAGCCTTTCGCCTAACAGCCAGATACCGGTGATGATGGCGAATAATGGGTTTAGGTAGCTGAACACTGCTGTCCGGACCGGGCCGATGTGGCCTACCCCGGTATACCACATATAATAGCCGTATACTGAGCATAGTATTGCCAGGTATAAAGCTGTGCCAGCTGTTGACCAGCTTATGGTCATAACCTGCTGAATAAAGGGTAGTGGCGTTAGCTCAGTGGGGATGAATGCCAATGGCAGAAGCATGATGGTTCCCAAGATGTGAATATAAGCCATGGCGGTAAATGGCCGGTATTTTTGCAAAATATTTTTTCCATAAAGTGTAAAACCGGCCCATACCAGGGCGTTAACCATGAGCATGAAGTCTCCGCGCAATGTAGTTAATTGGAACAGTCCGGTAAGCTGCCCATTAGTAATGATCAAGCTTACACCAGCAAATGCCAGCAGGATGCCTGTGTAACTTGAGGCACTAATTTTTTCCCAGCCGAATGCCGCTCCCATCAGCGCTGTAGAGATAGGACTGGTGGCGATAATGAGCGCGGCATTTATCGTGGTGGTATAAGTAAGTCCAGTATATTGGATACAAAAATATGACGTTATCGCCAAAAAACCTAGAATGATAAACTTGGGAATATCCTTGCGTTCGATGGTATTATTCCGGTCCATGGTTGTCAAGATACCGGCAAACACTAACGACGCAATGATAAAGCGGAAGATGACCAGGTTTATCGGCGACAACTCGTACATGCCTATTTTGGCGGCAGCAAATGATGTCCCCCACAGCAATGCAACACTTGTCAGCGCCAAATAAATTAGTGATGTTTTATGCATTAGCGAGCCTTTCCCTAAAAAGTATGTGTCAAGCCTCACCATTAATTATAGGCCGTAAATGATTTGACTGCAATAAACTTTTGAGTGAAGGAGTTGGGAAGAAGTGGCTGAAGAATTAAAAGAAGGGCAAATGGCGCCCGATTTTACACTGCCGGCCACTGGCGGAAGTCAGGTAACTTTGAGCCAGTACCGGGGAAAGAAGATTGTTCTGTATTTTTATTCAAAAGATAATACTGCAGGGTGAACTGACGAGGCTCGCGAGTTTCGCGAGATATATAGTGATCTTGAGGCCGTTGGGGCCATTGTGCTGGGTGTAAGCCGGGACAGTGTGGCGACGCATGAAAAGTTTAAAGCCAAACATGACCTTCCTTTTTTATTGTTAAGCGATGCTGAGAATGTTGTGTGCCAGTTATATGGCGTATTTAAAGAAAAAAATATGTATGGCAAAAAAGTTATGGGGATCGAACGGTCGACTTTTATTATAAATGAGCAGGGAGAAATAATCCGCACTTTCCGCAAAGTGAAGGTTGCCGGTCATGCTCAGGCCGTGCTGGCAGCACTAAAATAACGTTTGCCAAATTGCTTCTATAGGCAGGAAATATATTGTATGGTGTGTAATTATTTTTACTAGTATTTAGCAAGGGAGGTTTTTCCATGAAGCCAATAGGGCTAATCGATGGCAAACTGATAGATTTAAGTGAAAATATTGTACCTATGGAGGACAGAGGCCATCAGTTCGGCGATGGTGTATATGAAGTAACTAGGGTTTACAATGGATATTGTTTTGCCCTGAAACAGCATATAGATAGGCTGTACCGTTCGCTTCGCGAGCTCAAAATTCCGGCGGTGTACACTACTGAAGAACTAACCGGCTTCCATGAACTACTTATTAAAGAAAGCGGCATTACCGACGGGGCGGTATATCTTCAGATTACCAGGGGGGTAGCACCGCGTGCCCACGGGTTTCCTGACAGTGTTGTACCGCGCTTGACGATGTCCATCCGTCCAATGAGTTCAGTTCCTGATAAAAATAAATTAGAAGGCGCTAAAGCGCTCTTAATTCCTGATGAAAGATGGCTGAGGTGTGATATAAAATCACTAAACCTTTTAGGAAACGTGCTGGGAAAACAAAAGGCTAAGGAAGCTGGCTGTTTTGAAGGTGTCCAAGTCAGAGATGAATATGTTACAGAGGGTACAAGCAGCAACTTCTTTGTAGTAAAAGATGATGTTGTATGGACTCATCCGGATTGCAATCTTATATTAAAAGGTGTAACCAGAACTTTGCTAATCGAGAAATTAGCGCCAGCGGCCGGTGTTTTGGTAGTTGAAAAGAAATTTAATACTGCCTTTGTCAAGGCTGCTGACGAAGCTTTCTTGTCTGGCACAACCACCGAGATTACTCCGTTAGTAATTATTGACGGCAAACCTGTCGGCAATGGAGCCGTTGGCCCGATTACCCGCAAACTGCAAGAAGCTTACTGGGCATTAATTGACCGGGAATGTAACCGTAAGTAAGCAAAATGTAAGCAAAAGGAGGATAGTAGTGTGAATATTACAGTTACCCAGCGGGCGCAAGAGTATATTCATCAAGAAGGCGGCATTATTTCCGTAAAGATTGAGCAACGCTTGATACCTGGCTGAGGTGCTCCCCAGGTGGCTGCCACCCCGTCCGTGCGACTGGGCAAACCGGAAGACCGTGAAAAGGCTGAGTATATAACCTTTACCATTGATGGTATCGAAGTGTATGCGCACAGTTCAATCGTAAACTATAACCATGAAGTCCTATTGCGAATTGATATTGAAACCACCCTGTTTGGCCACCGGTTGGTTGTGTTTGGTTTACCAGTTCCTGCTAAACAGTGTGGTAATTGTACATTGTGTTAAAAAAACTGCCGCAGGTTTAGCCTGCGGCAGTTTTTTTACTGATCTACTTTAAATTGGAGGCGCAGCTTGAGCAGCCGCCACCGGCTTCCTGAAATTTTTCTTCCAGCCGGCTGTTGTTATATAAAATCATTTCGGCCAGTGCCATAGGCAAAACTTCGGTAAGCAAAACTTCCATAGCGTTTTGTATAGCTTGCTTCTGGTCCTTGTGACTGAGTGCGGTGGTAAGCTTAGATTCAATAGGTTCACGGTAAGTATTGAGCCAGCGTTGGTAATGGGCAACTAATTCGGGTCCATCATAATACATAAATGGTCACATCCTTTATAGTTATAAAATTATCCGATGATCAGGCCGCTCTAAGACTTCCGCTTCTACAAGCAGGAGTTAAGCGCGGTTAAGTCTATCCTTATGTCTGGCGGGTTAAGTTGAAAGATAATATTTTGGTCAGGTGCGCCAGTGAATAGCATTCAAACATTGTGCAGTATTTGGTAAACAGCGATATGGCGCTATTTTGGTTCCAACGTTCTTTAGGCAGGGTATTAAGCCATAATATACGTTTGACTTTTTTACTAATACTTGCCAATTGGTTTGCGGTTTCTAACGGTGCTAGGGTATTGGCGTCACTAATAATGAACAGTAAAGTAGACGAAGATATAAATCTTTTATATTGCTCTTGTAAACTTGTCAAGGCAATAAACAGATTGGTACCTTGCCCCATTTGCGAAGAGCATGTAAGTAAATCTTCGGTGACTTGGGTAAAATCGTTGTTGCGGCGAAAATGGATTGTCACATATTCCAAATCATCGGCAAAGAAAAAACTTTCAATATTTTTCACTACATTCGATAAGCCGAATAGTAACGGAAGAGTAAACCGGATATATTTAGTCATAGATGCTGACACATCGCATATGACAATAATATTTGGTTTGTGGATTTTCTTAGTTTTGTATTTTAAACCAATCATGGTTCCACCGTAGCGCATGTTCCGGCGAATGCTTTGGCGGATGTCAATTAATTTGCGGCGGCCAGTCAGCCGGAACCGCCGGGAAATGCGGGTTGTAAGGCGGTGGGCCAGGCGTTTTATAAGGGCAGTAACTTGCGGAATTTCATGTTCGGCAATATCCTGCATGTTTTTATGAAGAAGCGGATTGCGCCCGGCGCCGCCTAATCCTGCCGCCGATTCAACAACATGGTCAAGTTCATTGTGACCTAATAGCTGACGGCGGGCAGCGGCTAGCTGTGCCAAATCTTCAGGCGACAATTGGCGTTGCCAGAATGATAATGAGCTTTTAAGCAGGTTTTCTACTACCGGCTGGAAAGATTCTTTGACGTTATGACCGGTGGAGGTTTTTTCCAAAAATTCTTGCAGGCGTTGCTTTTCCTGTTCAGGCAGTCGTTTATAGACGTCTTTGAGGTCGTCGGGAATGTCAAGCGGGCGACCTTGAAAAACCAATTCTTCCTGAGCCTGCTGTGACTGTTCAAGTTCTAGCTGTTTTTTGGAATCCCAAGCTGTCCGCTGCTCCTGCTTGGTTTCAGGTGGCACAAAAAACAAGTCAAAAGCTCGGTCAAATACCACTTGATCATCAGCGTTTTTGACCAGGGTGCTTTTTAAAGCCGCCCGGAATTCATCCTGGTCAAATGTGTCAATTATTGTAAGGCTATCCACTGCGTCTATCGTTTCGGCAATGCTAATTCGCACTCCTAGCTGGCGTAGAATCTGAACAAAACCTACTATATTGTCAGTAAGCGACTTCAAAGCCATCAGCCTCCACAGCTCGTGCCGCTGTGGCAGTTACTACAAGTACCGCTAACCGTATCGGCTGCCTGTTTTACAGCCGCGTACAGCCCTTCAGCACCTAAATTTTTGTGAAATGCCGATAAATCATCGCGATGTTTTAATAACAGTCCCATAGTCTGTTTAACCAAAGTTGAATCAAGGTGGTCGGCGTGCATGGCAATGAGTGACCTTGTCCAATCAAGGGTTTCGGCAATAGAAGGCTGCTTGTTAAGTGTCAAGTTGTTACGCAAGTAATTGACGGCAGTGGCAATTTGCAGAGCTAATTTTTCTGTAGCTTCCGGTATTTTGCTGCGGATAATATTAATTTCTTTTTCAATCGTCGGATAGTCGATGTAAAGATAGACACAGCGGCGGCGCAGGCCTTCTGACAATTCACGGTCATTGTTGCTGGTCAGGACAACAATGGGTATATGTTTGGCCATAATGGTACCAAGTTCAGGAATTGATATTTGAAAGTCAGATAGAATTTCAAATAAAAATGCTTCAAACTCTTCGTCGGTCTTATCTATTTCGTCAATTAAGAGTACAGGTCGTTTTTCTGCCATGATAGCTTTTAATAGCGGACGTTCCATCAAATAGTCTGTAGAAAATACATCATGTTCTGAAAGTTCATGGCAGTTGCTATTTTTGCTCATCTGGATTTTGATAAGCTGGCGCTGATAATTCCATTCGTAAAGAGCCTTATTTTCATCTAACCCTTCATAACATTGCAAGCGTATCAGTTCAGTATTGAATACTTTGCTTAATACTTTGGCAATTTCAGTTTTGCCTACACCGGGCGCACCTTCAATCAGAAGCGGTTTTTCCAGCTTTAATGCCAAGTAGACAGTTGTTAGTAGTTCTTTATCGCTAATATAGCCTTGTGCTTCAAAGGCATTTCTCAATTCAGCCATAGTTAATTCTGTTTTAGGCGGTGTATCCATAATCAATTCTCCTATCTATAATCAAAGCTGTTGCTTCAATTTTACAGCAAATTGATAATAATTGACAAGAGAAAACGTTTTTCCGACAAAACAAAAGCTACTCGTTAGAGTAACTTTTTGTTAGTCAGGCACTAATAATTTGTGAGGTTAATTCCAATAAATTGGCCGCTTTTAAACGGAGTATTTTCAATTAGTTGACTCGGCAAGATTTCGAAATGCTTAAAAAACTTTTTTGCACCTATATATGCACCTTTGGCGGCATAACGCACCGGAAAAGTATTAGGCGTTAAGTCTTCGCTGGGCAAAATGCCAAGTGCTTTGTTTTCCGGATCATACCCTAACATGCAGAAGTGGCTGTTTTCCAGAAGTTGTGATGCTTTTTTGTTAAAAACAATGCGACCATTGGGGCGAATCTCAATTAAAGGTTCGTCATTTTTGGGTGCACGGGTGCGGTGTGGTTCGAACAGAGTAAAAGAAAAGGTTTTTTCTTCACTCATGGAAAATTCACTCCTTGATAATTAATCTATGCAATAAAAAGTATGCTCAAACTTATAAAACTATAAACATCAAAATGGAAAAATATTGATATATATTTACAATATTGTACGGAATTATCAAGGGTATGCAGGATTTTTATATAGCTGGGCATAATCTTATTATTGATTATATTATTAGTTTTTGTGGCTTTACTTGTTCTCGGAATATATATTGTAATAAAGGGGGAAGTGCAATTGAATCAGATTTGGTTTCAAGTCTTAGCCGCCATGATTGTGGGGAGTATGATTAAATACTTTATTTTTAACGCATTGGCATGGGTAGCTATTGATTTGGCAGTGCTAGGGGTGGCATATCTTATTTTGCGTCGTTCTCCATTCATTGATATGAAACGGACAATGATATTTCTGGGTGGTCTGACGGCAGTAAATATGCTTGTAGATCTTGGGGTGATTAACGGTATGATTGGCAACCTGGCTCTTTTGGGACTTTTAGGATATATGATGTTTGGACGCGGTTACAATAACCGCCGGCGCAGATAATCCGGGAGGGATATTGTGTTCGACCATAAGGTTCTTACCAGGACGGCACTATTGTTAGCACTGACTCTTCTATTTCAGTCGCTCAGGTTTTTTATTCCGATACCGCCCTTTATGTCTACATTCATCATCGGTAGTTTGGTTAATGCTTCACTGCTGATTGCAGCCGAAAAAGCAGGTTTGTGGCCGGCATTTACTATTGCGGCAGTAACGCCGGTGGTGGCGTATTTTCAGCAGCTTTTACCTTTGCCGGTCTTTATAGTGCCTGTCGCATTGGGCAATGCAGCGTATATCGGCCTATTTTTGGCTATTTTGCGCTGGGGGCGCTTTCCGGCTATTGCGTTGGGAACTCTGGGAAAAACCAGCTTTTTGTATGCCGCATTTACCTGGCTGTTTACCTTTATTGCCATGCCGCCGAAATTAGCTGCAGCTCTCATGTTGGCCATGAGTTGGCCGCAACTGGTTACAGGTACTGTAGGTGGGATATTGGCTTCATTAGTTGTTAAACGTATCAAATAATAACACTCCGGATTCCGGAGTGTTCATTTTGCCCAACATTTCTATTAAATTTTGCTGGTATGCAGGGATTTTGCTCTTCAATCGCCAAATATTCAGTAATCTAAGTATAATATCATGGCAAGTTTAACTGTTCTTCCCAAAACTAGTCTGTTGGCCATGGAGGGGTTTTTGTGCATGTATATTGCGGCTTAACCTTGGCGGATATCGTAAATGTAAAAGTTTTACAAGAGATTCAGGACAAGTTTGCGGAAGCTACCGGCCTGGCTGCCGTTATTGTTGACAGTGACGGACGGCCACTCACTAAGCCTAGCAATTTTACCCGGCTTTGTAACTTTATCCGTTCAACGCCGGAAGGGCTAGCCCGCTGTATGGGTTCAGATGCCGGCGGCGGAAAAATGGCGATTAAGCAGATGTGTCCGTCAGTGTACCGGTGCCACAGCGGACTGACTGATTTGGGGGCTCCAATTATTGTAAACAAGCAACAGTTGGGTGCCTTTTTGGCTGGACAAGTGATATTGCCTCGTGATGAAGCCAATATTGCAAACGATGTGCTAGTTAAGGTAGCAGACCTAAATATTGATAAAGACGCTATTTTGGAAATATTGCCGGAAATTCAGGTTGTACCCGAAAAAAGGGTCAAAGCTGCCGCTGATTTACTTTACATTATGTCAAATTATATTGTTGAAATTGGTATGGCTAACATTGCGCAAAAACAGCTTATGAGCGAGATGAAGGCCAAAGCTGATCTGGAAAAAGTGCTTAGAGAAACAGAACTTAAAGCGCTGCAATCGCAAGTCAATCCTCATTTTTTGTTTAATACCTTGAATACTATTGCCCGCCTGGCACTGCTGGAAGGCGCACCCCGCACCCAGGAAGTGGTTTACGCTTTGTCTGATTTATTGCGCAAGAACCTGCGCCATATTGATGAAATGGTAACCGTTGGTGAAGAGGTCCAGTATATCAAAAATTATCTGTTAATTCAGGAAATGCGTTTTGGCGACCGTATCCAGGCAACAATCAATATTTCCGGCGAACTGTTAGAGCAAAAAATTCCATTCATGACCCTGCAACCTTTAGTAGAAAATGCGATCATTCATGGACTTGAACCTAAACGTGGGGGCGGCCATATCAATATTTCCGGTCAGATGCGTGGTAGACAAATAATGGAACTTACAGTGGCTGATACCGGAGTGGGGGTTAGCCAAAGCCAGATAGACCGTATTTTCGGTACTGAGAAACGGGTAGCCGGCAAAGGCCAAACCACAGGTTTGGGAATTATTAATGTTCACAGGCGAATTCAGCATTATTTCGGTAATCAGTACGGAATTGAAATTTCTGGTGAGCTTGGGACAGGAACAATCGTGAAAATTTGTTTGCCATACGGATTATCGACCGAACGACAAGCCAGTGTGTAGGGGAAGGAGGGGTAGCGCTTATGGAAATAAAGTACCGTTTGCTGATTGTGGACGATGAGCAGCTTGAGCGGCAGGCTATTAAGTTTATCGTAGACCGGCGTTGCCCTAATATCGAGATAATTGGTGAAGCCGATGAAGGTGAACTGGCATGTCAACTGGCTTCAAAATACCTGCCGGATATCATATTGATGGATATCCGCATGCCGGCCATGAACGGCCTGGAAGCCGTAAAACACATTCGCCAGCATTTGCCTAACGTCAAAGTTATATTTCTTACCATTAACGTTGCAATAAAATTGTCTCAAATAGTCAAAGCTTAAATTCGCTCAAATTAGACGAAAAACAGCATTGTTTGGCGGTTTTACTATATTCGTCCTGGTATTTCACGAAAAAACTCCTTATAATAGAGTTAGAGCAGGTAACCCTGTCCATAGTCTCTAAAATAAGGAGCCAATACATGGACAAGGATATCACAAAAACCACACTTTTTAAAGCCTTTGAAGCATTCCCGTACGAAAAATTTAAACAAATTTGTCTTGATGCCGGATGTGATCGCTATGTCAAGAAGTCCAAAACCTTAAAACTGTTGTACCTTATGGTTATTGCTCAGTTTTTGGGTGAAGAATCTCTCCATTCCATCGCAAACCTCGTTACCGGCGACAAACGCATCCATGAAGTACTGCATCTTACCTCAATTAGTTCATCAACCCTGTCCCGCCGTCTAAGGAGCATCAAGCATCAATTTTGGGAAACCACCTTTTCCATGGTCAAAACTTCGGTCTGGCAACGTGCAAAAAACCGAAACCCCGGTTCTTCCAGTTATCAACTTAATGTCATCGATTCAAGCACAATAACACTTTGCCTTACGCGGTTTCTATGGGCTGACTTCCGAAAGACCAAAGGCGGCATAAAGCTCCATCAGAGTATTGTAGTTCACGAAGGCAATACTTACCCGGATCACGCTGTTCTTACTACAGCCCGAAAAGCCGACAAAAACGTCATGGATGAGCTGATCGTTACTGCGGACAACGTTTTAAACGTCTTCGACCGGGGCTATGTTGATTATGCAAAATGGGATGTCTATTGCCAAAATAATATTCGCTTCGTTTCCCGATTGAAGGGCAATGCCAACATTGAAGTGCTTGAGGAAACCAGCAATACCGGCGGCGGAGGTCTTAAAGAACGGATTGTTATTTTAGGCTGCCGATATATCACTCAGATGGCCCACCCGCTAAGATTAATAGAAACCCATGATCAAAATGGCAACCTGGTAACAATAGTGACGAACGACATGACTTTACCAGTTAAAGAGATCAGTGACATATATCGGCTCAGATGGCAAATCGAACTGTTTTTCAAATGGATAAAACAGCACCTGGTGATAAAGAAGTTCTACGGAACCAGCCCTAATGCCGTGTTTAGCCAGATATGGATTGCTTTAATCGGATATTGTTTACTAAAAGACTTGCAAGAGCAACTGCCAAAAAAGCGCTCCATGTTGGATGTACTCCGGGCGGTGAAAACATTTCTGTTTCGACATTTTAGCGAAATGATAGTCGCGTTAAGCCGGGGACCGACAAAGACCAGCAGAGGCCGAAAACCATCAATTCGGGATGAAATCGCCGATATACTGCAAGAAATCGACTTAAAAGGCACACAGGTACTTGATGTAGTAAACGTGGAGGAAATGTACTTATAATCGTATTGCGGCCAAAGGAATAATGTAAAAATGTGGATAAAGGGTTACCTTTATTCCAGCGTTTTTACATAATCCAGGAGAGGAACCAAGACAGAATATTCAAAACAATTTCTGGAGTGACACTAGTTCCCTTAGCGTAAAATTTAGGCTTGACAAGCTTGATTTAATTTAATGCAACGCTAATGATTTCTTACCGCTTTTGATGAGTTTGATTATGCTAAAGAAGCCCTGACTTTGGGTGCGGTTGATTACTTGTTAAAACCGGTACGGCCTGATGAGCTATTTAAGGCGCTAAACATTGTGATCGGTCAAATCGACCAGGAACGCGCCGGCGAAGAAGAAAAGGCTATATTACGGCAGCAAGTTGAACAGGCGCTGCCGTTTATTCAGATGTCATTCGTATATGATTTGATTTCAGGCAGTATTGATAATAGGCAGGAAATTCATGAACGGGCAGCTTTTTTTGGTTTAGAGTTTGATGCTGCCGTAATAATGGTTATTGATATTGATGATTTTGCTAATTTGACCGTTGACGCCGATGAACTGAACAAACAGATACTTAAGCAAAAGGTATATCAGGCAGTATGCCAGGCGGCAGGACCCCATGCTATGGTGACGCCATTTGGTGGCGATAATCTCATAGTTTTACTTGGTTTTCAAGGAACGCCTGAGATATTAGCCAAAGAGCTGGCGATGGCAGCAGCGGAAAAAATCAGGCTGCATGTTGACAAAGCTCTTAACGTTACCGTAACGGTTGGTGTAGGCCGTTATTATCAGGATGTACGCTATATTAATAAGTCATATTATGAAGCTCTTAAAGCCAAACAGCAAAATTTCTTTTGTGGCGGGAACCAGGTAATTCATATCGATGATTTGGTGCATATGGCCGGGATGAACGCGTTTAGTTATCCGTTTCCTTTAGAAAAAGCCGTGTTGGAAAAGGTACGTTGTGGTGAACGTCGACCGGCACGCGAAGGTCTTGAAAGTTTGATGCGCGAGCTATGTGGAGGTAATGCCAGTGTTGAAGCTGTCAAGACCAGCATGCTTGAGCTGTTAATTGTGATGTCACGGGCTGCCGCCGAAGGCGGTGCCAGCATAGAACTTACTCTTTTGAATAACCAGCGGGTCAGCGAGCTTATTAATTGCCGTACCAATGAAGAGATCCGCAGGTTTATGTTGGATTCGCTTAACCGGTTTATGGATAATATGCTGGAAAACCGCGTCAGTGTCAATATGCGGCTCATCAATAAAGCGTGCGATTATATTGTCCAGAATTGCCATACTAATTTGTCGCTTGATGAAGTTGCGCAAAGTGTGCACCTGAGCCCTTATTATTTCAGCAGGCTGTTCAAACAGCACAAAGGCTGCAATTTTGTAGAGTTTTTAACCAGGACGCGTATTGGTTTGGCTCAGAAACTGCTTAGAGATACGGACAGCAGTATTGTTCAGATCGCACTTAAAGTGGGTTACCAGGATACCAGTTACTTTTGTCGTGTTTTCCGCCAGGAAACAGGCCAGACTCCTAACCAGTACCGGAATCAGATTATTAATAAAAAACTATCAATCCGCGGCAAATAATGATATTCTGAAAAAGTGGCTATACAATAGCCGGATTTGTTTAATTTTATAACGGGGGTAGGTAAGATGGATGAGATTAAGTCACAGGAAGTGAGCGTTAAAAATTTGGCCGGAAATTATTTTAAAGAAGGGTATAATTGCGCCGAATCAGTCGCCCGGGCCTTTCGGGATTTCCTAAAACTTAATGTCTCTGATGAAGCGCTGAAAATGGCATCAGGCTTTGGGGGCGGGCTTGGTCATTCCGGTTGTATGTGCGGGGCGCTTTCAGGGGCTACAATGGTGCTTGGCATGTTGCAAGGACGGACCAGTAAAGAGCAAAACCGCGGCCCTATTTATACCAGTGCCGGGGATTTTCATAGCATATTTACTGAAAACTTTGGTGCTGCCTGTTGCCGGGTGCTAAATCGTCACGAGTTCGGGACCCAGGAACAACGGCGTACTTGCCTTAAAATTACCGGTACTACTGCCGAATTATTGCTAAAGTATATCCAGGAGAAACAAATGGTGGAGATTAAGTAGGCTATAATATCCGGGATAACAGTTTGCCATTGTCTTCCAGCCACTTGCGGCACTCAGCATAATCAGGCGAAAACCGCCTGACCTCGTCCCAAAACTTAGCTGAATGATTAGGAACGAGCAGATGGCATAATTCGTGGATAATAAGATAATCAGCTACAGGGGGCGGAGCCATGATAATACGCCAGTTATAGTTTATATTACCCAGACTGGAACAACTGCCCCAACGGGTTTTTTGGTCTTTAATAGTTATTCTTACTGGAAAAACACCGATAATTGACGACCAATACTTGGTTTTATCGCGAAATAGTTGAACAGCCTGGTTAACTAGCCAGGCTTTTAATATTTGGCCGGTTACAGCAGAAATATCAGTATTTCTGTCTGGTGCAGGCGCTTTTATAACGATTTTTCGCGGCTCTAAAAATACTTCAGGCTTATTATTGCCAGGCAGAAAGACAAGAATATGCGGTTCACCCATGTATAATATCTGATCGCCTGGTGTTAGCGTTTGATTTACCGGATTGGTGGCAAGTAATGCGAGTTTGTCCAATTGGGTGGTGATCCATTTGCTCTTGGCGGTTATAATGCGTTCAATTTCGCTGCCGCTTAATCTTCCAGGCGCAACAAGTTCGACTGTTGCCGGCGGAATTATTCTAAGTTGAATATTTTTCCGTCGTTTATCCACACGCATCTGATAATTGATAGTCTGTCCGTTAAGTGTAGTTGTTGGCATATTAAATCCTCTGGTTAATGTATTGTTGATTATTTATATTTTGGCAGCCATGCGCATAATCCTTTAATATATCTAAAAAATAATATTAAAAAACTTACTTGACAATAATAAACGCAGATGGTATTATAACAAATGTCCGATGCAGGACGTAAGCAAAATAAATGCCCGGGTGGCGGAATGGCAGACGCGGAAGACTCAAAATCTTTTGTTGGCAACAACGTGGGGGTTCAAGTCCCTTCCCGGGCACCAATAGAATTGAAAATTATTTTGACCTTAACAATTACCTCTTCGGAGGAATAATAATAAATACGGTCAACCAATGTAGTTAGTAAGGCTCGGAGCATTCCCGGGTCTTTCTTATTTATCCCTTCTTGATAACCATTCTTTAATCTCTAGTGTTAGTGTGAAAAGAGTTGCGAAAAAAGGAATAACGACGCCCACTTGGTTTTATTGTCATTGGAGCGGAGCGACAGGCAATCTTCCGCCGTAGACTTTTTCTACAGTCTGAGGACTTACGGTGAATAGTGTAAGTCCTTTTCTTATCTCCTATTGCAAATGATATAACGGTGTCATTATCATTATGCATAGGGCATATAAATATATTTGGAATTTTTTTACATAATTTCATAAAAATAGAAGGAAATTCTTCCTTTCGTCGCGAATATAATCGCAACAACATAATGGCGAAAGGGTGGTTTTATGGCCGAATTGCTTAGTATCAAAGACATATCGCAAGAAATAGGAATACCGCAAAGCACTTTGCGGTATTATCGGGACTTATTTTTGGAATATTTGCCGGCTACGGGCGAAGGAAAAAAGAAAAGATTTTATCCTGAAGCTGTTGCGGTGTTTGAAGCAATCGCCAAAGGTATGCACCAAAACAAAAATGCTGAGGAAATAGCCGCAGAACTCAATAGCCGGTTTGCCAGATTTATCGAAGTTCCATTTGAATCGCAGGAAAGCAGCGCAACATATTCGCAAAATGACGAAACAAGCCAATCGCAGGCATTATCACCGGTATCGCAAATTGACGGTTCTGCGATTATGGCTATTATTGCGTCACAAAACCAAGCGCTGCAACAAATTGCCGCGACAATCACTATTGTTAATGAACAGCAAGAAGAATTGCATAATTTAAAACAAGAAGTATCAAAACTGGAAGAACGCTTGGAAACAGAATTAACCGATCATTTCCAATTAGTTGATGCGCGTTTGCGGCAGGTTATGGATGAAAATAAAAAAACTAAGTCTTTTTGGCAACGAATATTTGGATAGTGGCGAAAAAAACTTTAAAATTGTAGTTATTACTGGTATCATGTTTATATAGATACTATTTCGCTACAGTTTGGGGGGAGAGAGTTGTTTGTTTTTTATAAATTTCAGTTGCAAAATATAGAAAAGTACTGTAAACAACACAAGTTGCAAAAATTATCAGTTCTTTTGGGTGGTTCCCGTAAAGCGGAAACAAATATTGTCAAAAGTATTTACCCTGAGGTAAGCGTTGCAGAGAATGATTGGGTTAAAACGCAGGCAATTATGGCCCGAAAAGGCGAAGAATTCTTTGGGCAGGCTATAATAGCTATTACTGAGGGCCGGGCTACCGGGATAAAAATCTTTGCTTTTGATGGAGATAAGTGTAGTGATGTTGCTACGCCAGACTCAAAGATCACGGTTCAAGATATTGATTTTTTAGCATTGAAACGTAACGGTATGTTACGGCAGGTTGATGACGGCTATTATTCGATCAGGCTTAAAATAACTGGCGGGAATATGTCGGCCGGTATGTTGGCTGCCGTGTCCCGGATTGCTGAAAAGTTTGGGAAAGGTAGTGTCCATATTACTTCACGGCAAGGAATGGAAATTCCATTTATTCATATTGCC
Organism: Sporomusaceae bacterium ACPt; assembly: GCA_041428575.1. Classification (GTDB taxonomy): domain Bacteria; phylum Bacillota; class Negativicutes; order Sporomusales; family Sporomusaceae; genus Sporomusa_D; species Sporomusa_D carbonis. The sequence continues at coordinate 2,183,042 of CP155570.1, read as the reverse complement.
GACCTTGATGAGTTTTTTGCCGAATTAAAAGCTGCGGGTATTGAATTGGGCGCTTCAGGGCCGCGAGTCCGCGCGGTAGTTGCCTGCCAGGGAAATTTGGTATGTCCTAACGGTCTTATTGACACGAGTCTGGCAGAGGAAGTAGCTAATCGGTTCTTTGCCAAAGAAACGGCTCATAAGTTCAAGATTGGCATTACTGGTTGTCCTAACAATTGTTTGAAAGCTGATGAAAATGATCTTGGCATAAAAGGTGTAGTAAAAGTATCCTGGTGTAAAGATACCTGCAAGTACTGCGGTGCGTGCGCCAAAGTGTGCCCGGTTCAGGCTATTTCGGTTAATACTGATGTTCAGACGGTGGAGTTGGCTGAGGAAAAGTGTATCGGCTGTGGTAAATGTTTCCGTGCCTGTGCTTTTGACAGTATAACGGCGCAAGCCGGTTACCGGATGACGTTTGGGGGTACATTTGGCCGTAATATTGTATCAGGGACAGCCCTATATCCGTTTGTTGCTTCCAAGGAAGACGTATTTAAAATTATTGCGGCGTCAATTGACTTCTTTAGTGAACACGGTCAGTCCAAGGAACGTTTAAACAAAACCATTGCGCGAACCGGGTGGGCCGAATTCGAGCGCTATTTGGAAGGAAAGCTTAGAGTTTAATGTAAGAAAATGATAAAGGTGCAGTCACAGGTTAATTTAAACTTGGCTGTTGCCTTTTTTGTTTGTTAAATAAGCGATTAGAACTAATGCTAAATTATGTAAAAAAATAGATTTTATTACAAATAATGGTAATTTGTGCAATGTAATACCTAATTATGTTGAAGCAGTAGCTGCATATGATATTGAAATTCGATGGGTATGTCGAATTAAGCGGTTCTGCAACTGCAAGCAGGGCAAGGGCGCATTGGTGCTAATAATTTATTTCGACACTTAGATTTAAAAATGTGTCGGTTTTTTACGAAAAGTAATTGTTCTAAATTAGCAGGAATTACAATAATTTACAAGAATGTTTAACACCACTGAATTTAAAAGATGGTCATTGGAGGCGATCGACAATGTCTGCGGCTGAAGCTCTTGAAAATAAAGTGGTGTACCTGCACCGGGATGATGACTATCAGGATTCTTTTGAAACTACGATTGGAATTTTGTTTATAGATAATGAACTTCGGTTAAAAAACCTTAATCGTGAAGCAGAAAAAATTTGCGGTGTTGACAGGGCAAAATCGATTGGCCGGAAAGTGGATGAAATTTTTAAACATCATGGCGAAAAATTTTTGCAGGTATTTCATATGGCTGAGCATGAAGAATTGAATACCATTAACTTAAAACTTAAGGTGAGAGATCAATTCATTTATTCTCACATTGACACTTTAAAGCTGCGGGACGCGGCCGGGGAAGCAACCGGTTTAGTTGTTATTATTCAGGATTTATCGGCAGTCCGGGCCGCGATAAAGCAGATACAGATAACACAGATGCTAATGTCGCTGGGGGAGCTGGCAGCAGGTGTTGCTCACCATGTGCGCACACCGCTTACTACAATAAGCGGTTACTTGCAAGTAATGCTTAGCCGGCTGGAGGATGACAGGTACACAGTAGGGCGTGATGTGCTTGAGATGATGCTGGATGAAGTTTCGTGCATCAATAAAGTGGTAAAAGAGCTTGTCCTCTTTGCCAAACCGCCTGTTAATAAAGAAAACAACATTGACATAAACCGTACGATTGAGGAAGCTTTACTACTTACTTTTAAACAACTCGGAGGCGAAAAAATAACTATAGATAAGCAACTAGCTCCTAATCTACCGGCAATCAACGTTGACAGTAACTTAATAAAACAGGCAATTGTTAATATCATGCAGAATGCCATAGAGGCTATGCCTGGCGACGGAATATTGTCAGTAAAGTCCTGGATTAATTCGGAACTTAATATGGTGGTTATTGCTATTGGCGATAGTGGCCCCGGGGTAGCTCCTGAGATACTGCCCCGGGTATTTGAACCATTTTATACAACGAAACTTGAACATATGGGTCTTGGCTTGCCAATTGCCCACCGAATAGTAGGCGAGCATGGGGGCTTTATCAATATAGCTCCGGTCAATACCGCAATATCAGGCGCACAGATTCATATTTATTTACCGATCATTGATGAACGCCACCGTCATTTACGGGTAATACACCAGCAGATACTTAATCTTCAATAGCATTATGCCCAAAAATTATCCTACGAATATTGCCTCAGGGGTAATATCCCGGCTAACCTTCTTCATATTATGTTATTGTTAGCAAAAATAAAGAGAAGAAGGGATGCTAGTGTTACTCCGGGTTGTTGTATGGTTTTGCGGATTTTTATTATTAACAGTCTCTGTTGGTCACGCTAAGGCAATTTCAAGTTTAGCTATGCCAAGTATTATTGTGAATTTGCCGAGCCGGACGATTGAGTTATTTTCCGGCAGTACTTTAATAAAAGAGTATTCTATAGCTATTGGTAAGCCGTCTACCCCGACGCCGCTAGGAAACTTTGCTATTATAAGCAAAGAAGTTAACCCTGCATGGTATCCGCCTGATGAAAAAGGCAAAGTGGTGCCATCAGGTCCGGCAAATCCGCTTGGTTATAGATGGATGGGGATTTGGGACACGTATGGAATCCATGGTACTAATGCGCCGTGGTCAATTGGTACAGCTGTATCAAATGGTTGTATCCGCATGTATGAAGAAGATGTGGAAGAACTTTTTGATTTGGTCAATTACGGTACGCCGGTGCGAGTAACTTATGACCGGGTAAAAGTCCGGGTTAACACTAAAGGGCAGGTTCTTCTGGCTATTTATCCTGATATTTATGGTTATGCCGACATGAATGTACAGGAAGTTAGAAACAAACTCAATGCTTATCCGGCAGGTGCTTTTGTTACTGATGATTTTTTGCGCAAAATGCTTGATGATCCAAGTGACTGCCAGGTTGTTATTGCCAGTCAGTTTAAGGTAAGAGTAAATGGCAAATTGATAAATGAACCAGGGCTAGTTGTTCAGGATGTGCGGTATGTGCCTGTTCAGGCAGTTGCCGGCGCCTTAAAACAAAGGATAAGCTGGAATGATAAAACGAGAACAGTTGAGTATGGCGCGAAAAGTGTTCCAGGCGTAGTTAGTGGCAATGCCGTATATGTATCGACCGCAAACCTGGAAACATTATTCGGCGGCGAACAGAGTTGGATGTCTGAAGAAAATAGTCTCAATTTTGATAAGCTAGTGGTATTCTTAAACGATAAACCCCTAAGTCTTGAGGTAAACCAAGTGCAAGGCATTTTAGCCGTTCCGATACTTGACCTGGCAAAAGTTATGGGGCGAAATATCAATTGGAATGAGGAAACCAAAAATGTAACACTGAATGATAAAGGTAAATCAGTAAAAGTATCTGTAGATATGATTGGTACTGTTCCCTATATCAAAATAACCAATATAAATCAGTACTTTGATGCTTATGTATACTGGAATGAAGAAGGCCGGATAATAGAGCTGACTTATCCTTAATCACAGGCAGTGTTGTTACCGGGAATATAGCCGTCTACCTTAAGGTAGGCGCTTTTTTATCCGATATTACATAAGGTAGGCAGGTATTTAAAAAAATAGAGAAGGGATTTTGATTTAAATAGCTAATAACAAATAGATTGACAATATTGGTACTAAAGGTGGTGGGCTTATGCCCCAAAGATTTATTATAATTGATGGCAGCAGTTTGGTACACCGGGCATTTCATGCGCTCCCTATGCTGCGCACAGCCAGTGGGCTGTATACTAATGCTGTGTACGGATTTACCACTATGCTTGTTAAACTGATGACAGATTATAAGCCGGATTTAATGGCGGTGGCTTTTGATAAAGGCCGGGTGACATTCCGGACAGAAACATATCAGCAATACAAGGCGCAGCGACAGGCTACGCCAGGGGAACTGTCCGAACAGTTTCCACTGGTGCGTGAGCTGTTAAAGGCACTTGGTATAACTACTATTGAACAACAAGGTTATGAAGCAGATGACATTTTGGGAACACTAGCCGAGAAAGCAGCTCGGCAAAGTTACGAGGTTGTTATTGTAACCGGCGACCGTGATGCGCTACAGCTTATCGGAGCACAAACCAAAGTCCTGCTTACTAAAAAAGGTATATCAGAGATGGAAGTTGTTGATGTTGCCGCCCTGAAAGAGAAATATGGGCTTACGCCCAGTCAAATTATTGATTTAAAAGGTCTGATGGGAGACAAATCTGATAATATTCCCGGCGTGCCTGGGATTGGTGAAAAAACTGCCGGCAAATTGTTAGCTGAATTTGGTTCGCTGGAAAATATTTTGGCTAACATAGATCATGTATCAGGAAAAAAAATTCAAGAGAATTTGCGGCAATATGCCGAGCAAGCCGTTTTGTCAAAACAATTGGCTACAATTGTTCGCGATATGCCCATTGAGTTTAACCCTGAATTCTTTAGGATTAATCCAGATAAACAGGTTATGAAGGAGTTATTTGACAAATTTGAATTTAAAAGTTTGTTGGCCAAGATCGATGTTTTATTTCCTGGAAACGGCAATAAGGATTCGGGAAAGGTTACAGTGGCAGCCGTCGAGTTGCCGGCCGCAGTTATTGCTGCCGGCCGCGACGATGTTGCAGCTGTATATGCGGCAGCTAAGCAAACAGGTCATATAAGCTGTTATCCGCAACCGGCCGGCCATTTGCCACTGGCCGGTTTGGCCGGTCTTGCCATTACTTGCAGCGATAAAACGGTGTATATTCCGGCTGATTCCGAAGGTTGGCCGGTTGTTTTTGATTTGCTGGCCGACAGTGATATAGAGCTGGTCACCTATGATGCTAAAAGTTTATATAATGCCTGCAAACTGAATGGGACGGCGCTAAATGCCAAAGTGTCCGATGTTCTTATTGCTGCCTACCTGCTTGAGCCGACGGCGGCAGCGTATCCGTTGGATGTTCTGGCAGAAAAGTATCTAGGGAAAACAACGAATTTGCCTGCCGGTGATAAATATTTGACTGCTAAGCCTGACTTCGCCGTCTGGGCCAGTGGCATTATTGGGCAGATGGGGACTGTTCTTGTTGACAAGCTGTCTGCTTCCGGCTTGGATAAGCTGTTTAATCAAATAGAAATGCCACTTGTCGAAGTTTTGTCGGCAATGGAGTTTTCCGGCATCAAAGTAGACCGGATGTACCTGAAAGAAATGGCGGTAAACATTGCGGCCAAGGTAGAACAGTTGCTGAACGAAATTTATATTCTAGCCGGAGAAGAATTTAATGTTAATTCGACTAAACAGCTTGGTGTTATTTTGTTCGAAAAACTCAAGCTGCCGGTTATTAAAAAGACGAAAACCGGTTACTCTACTGACGCTGAAGTATTGGAAAAGTTAGCAGGACAACATCCGCTTATTGATAAACTACTCGAATACAGGCTGTTGACCAAACTTAAATCAACTTATCTTGATGGCTTGGAAATTTTGATACACCCTGAAACGGGAAGAATTCACACCACCTTTAACCAGACGGTCACGGCAACCGGCAGGCTGAGCAGTTCGGAGCCTAACTTGCAGAACATTCCCATACGTTCAGATATTGGACGAAAGATAAGAGAATTATTTGTCCCAGGTGAAGGCTATCAATATATTATGTCTGCCGACTACTCACAAATCGAGCTTAGAATATTGGCCCATATGGCCGGTGATGACAGTTTGCTTGAGGCATTCCGCCACAATCAAGATATACATACGCGGACAGCTGCCGAAGTATTTGGCGTTGCTATGGCAGAGGTTACGCCGGAAATGAGGGCCAGAGCTAAAGCAGTTAACTTCGGTATTGTTTATGGAATCAGTGACTATGGCTTATCGCGGGATATCGGTGTTAGCCGCAAAGAAGCCGGTCACTATATTAATAGCTATTTTGCCAAATATCAGGGTGTTAAAAAATATATAGACGATGTTGTAGCCGGTGCCCACCGGGATGGTTTTGTGACTACGATGTTTGGACGACGCCGTCATTTACCTGATATCAATAGCAGCAACTTCAATCAACGGTCATTTGCTGAACGTACGGCCATGAATACTCCGATTCAGGGCGCAGCTGCCGATATAATCAAAATTGCCATGAATAGGGTTTATAACGCTCTTAAAACTGAAGGTCTAAAAACCAGGCTACTCCTCCAGGTTCATGACGAGTTAGTGCTTGAGGTTACAGAATCTGAACTTGAACGGGTAACTACGCTTGTCAAGCAGGCTATGGAGCAAGCTGTTGATCTCAATGTTCCGTTGTTGGCCGAGGTAAAAACCGGCAGCAATTGGGCCGAAGCCAAATAAAGAAGGATGTGTGCATTATGCCGGAAATGCCCGAAGTTGAAACGATTCGCAGAACACTTGCTGATAAACTGATGGGACGTAAAATTACCCGCGTTGAGATCGGTTTGTCCCGGCTGATTAAGTGGCCCACTGTGCCAGAATTTCAGGCAATGATAACCGACCGGACAATAGTGAAGTTAGACCGCCGGGGCAAGTATTTGTTGATACATCTTGATAATAATTTTGTGCTGGTTATTCATCTGCGCATGACCGGTCGTTTATATTATGTAACTCCTGGTACCCCATACGATAAATTTACACATATTGTATTTAATTTCGGTAATGGTGATGGTTTGTTATATGCTGACGCACGTACGCTGGGGACATTGTACTTGCTGCCGGAAGACGAATTGTGGCGCATTGCCGGACTTGCCGCCATGGGACCGGAACCCCTGTCAGATGAGTTTACTTTAGAATATTTTACCGCTATGCTGAGTAAACGCCGGGCAAAGATCAAGTCTGTGCTTTTAAATCAACAGTTGATTGGCGGACTCGGTAATATTTACGTCGATGAGGCCTTGGCCATTGCCGGCATTAACCCTGAGCGTATAGCCAGTACTATTAGCGAGACTGAAGTAAAGTATCTGTATCAGGCCGTGAATCAGGTGATCGCTGACGGGATTGCCCATGGCGGTACGACTTTTCGGGATTATCGCGATGGTACAGGCCAAAGCGGCAGCCATCAGCATCACTTACATGTTTACGGCCGGGCCAATCAACCCTGCCGCCGTTGCGGCGCTATTATTGCCCGCAAAGAAGTAGCCGGACGCGGTACGCATTATTGTCCCAATTGCCAGAAATAGACGGAGGATATACATATGTATCTAATCGGATTAACCGGTGGGATTGCCAGTGGTAAAAGTACGGTAAGCACCCTTCTCAAGGAATTGGGGGCATATATTGTTGATGCTGACAAACTGTCCCGCGAAGTTACCTGTCCTGGTAAACCCGCTTGGCAGGATATTGTGGCGAGATTTGGCCGGGATATTATTGGCGCGGACGGTGAGATTGACCGCCGGCGTTTGGGGCAATTGGTCTTTGCCGACAGCCAGGCACGGGTTGATCTAGAAAGAATTACCCATCCCCGGATTAAAGACGAGGCTAAAGCCGCTATAGCTGATGCCAAGCAGCGCGGCTACAAGGTGATTGTTCTCGATGTGCCGCTTTTAATTGAGGCCGGGTGGCATAATATGGTTGACGCCGTGTGGGTGGTGTATGTGGATGAGAATACCCAAGTTGCCAGGCTAATGGCACGTGATAACATTAATTATGATGATGCTATGGCAAGAATTAAGTCACAGCTTTCTTTGAAAGAAAAATTGAAGTATGCCACTGTTGTTCTTAATAACAATAATACTATTGAGAGCACTAAAGAGCAGGTATATGAAGCTTGGCGCGGTATCACGCTAAAGGAAGACTCAGTCATATAGTGGTATTTTTTATCTTGCCGGCACATATTTTTTAACAGTGACTTTAATAGCGGAGTGATTTTATTGCGCATCTGGACTTGGCTTAAAGTCCTGATAATTGGTCTTTTATTTTTCGCTACAGGGATATATGCCATGATCGCCAGTGACTGGTTTCAGAAAAAATATCTGTACCCTTTTTTATATCAGGAAGCCGTATATACCTATGCATTGGAATATGATCTTAATCCTTTTTTGGTGGCTGGTGTTATTAGAACAGAAAGTAAATTTATTGCATCAGCCCTCTCGCCCAAAGGCGCGTTAGGGCTGATGCAGATTATGCCTGAGACAGGGCGATGGATTGCCGAGCAGCTTGAACAAAAGGATTTTATGATAGCCGATCTTACCGACCCAGATGTTAACATTCGGTTTGGCACCTGGTATTTGGCATCCTTGAAAAAGGAATTTGCCGGGAATGAAGTATTGTATCTTGCGGCATATAACGGGGGTAGGGGAAACGTAAAACAGTGGATGCAGCGGTATGGATGGTCGACAGACTTTGATGACATTGAGCAAATACCGTTTAAAGAAACCAGAGAGTATGTCGAAAAGGTATTATATAATAAAAAACGTTATCAGGAATTGTACGGAAGATAAAGTTTTTTGATTTTCCATGAGTTATGAGATGATGGGGAGAAGGTACTATTAATGCGTAAGCTAATGATTTTATTAATAACAGTATTGGTCATTATCAACGCGGGGTGTAGTCCGCGGGAGTCAGTTCCGTCGCCGGAAAAGAAAAAAGTTGTTATTCAACAGGGTGGTCAGCTGAAATATGGTAGTCTGCAGGAGCCCAATACACTTAATCCGCTACTATCCGACCTTTTGGCTACAGCCGAGGTAGGAAGACTGGTATTTAGCGGGCTGGTAATTACGGACGATAAGGAGGGATGGCTGCCGGACCTGGCTATTGATGTGCCAACCACGGCTAACGGCGGAGTGACTCCTGACGGGTTGACGGTAACTTACCACCTGCGCCAGGGAGTAACTTGGCATGACGGTACCCCATTTACCGCCGATGATGTAAAGTTTACCTGGCAGGTCATTATGAACCGTAAAGTAAATGTTGTGTCACGTGATGGCTATGACCGGATTAATTCTATCGAAATTCCGGACAAGCATACTGTCATAATTAAATTCCGGGAGTATTACGCGCCCTATCTTACGCTGTTTACCACCATATTACCCAAACATATACTTGAGACTGCCGGCGATATTAACAAAGCGCCGTTCAACCGGGCGCCTGTAGGTACCGGGCCGTTTAAATTCAAGGAATGGCAGGTTGCGGAAGCAATTGTTTTAGAAGCCAACCCTAGTTATTATCGCGGTAAACCTGCTTTGGACAGTATTGTTTATCGAATTATACCTGATGCCAACATTTTGCTTACCCAGTTAAAAGCAGGCGAAGTAGATATTGTCAGCAATATTGGCTTTACTTACTTGGAGCAAGTCAAGGCGATTGACGGTGTGCGGGCGGTGATAACGCCTACGATGATCTGGGAGCATATGGATTTTAATCTTGATAACCCCTTATTCCAGGACGTGCGGGTCCGCAAAGCTATTAGCAACGCCATTGATCGCCAAGCCATAACTAATAATGTACTGAAAAATGTTGCTACTCCGGCATATGGTGATCAATCACCGTTATCATGGGCCTACAACCCCATGCAGCAACCTCCAGCCAGAGATATCAATACTTCTCGTGAACTGTTGGCTCAAGCCGGTTGGCAGCCCGGACCTGACGGGATTATGACTAAAGAAGGCCGAAAATTAGCTTTTTCCCTGGTCACTCCCGTTGGCAACAAGCTGCGGGAACAAACTGCGCAAAAAATCGCCGAACAGCTTAAAGAAATTGGTGTTTTAGTTGAGATCCGTCCAATTGATGCGACGCTTTTTTTTAGTGATGTTTTAAAAAACCGGCGGTTTGAAACAGCATTATACGCTTGGGTTGCTGGCATTGACCCGGATAATCTTAATCTTTGGCATTCCCGTAAAATTCCGAATCGTAATAACGGTTATGAGGGGCAGAACTATCCAGGCTGGCGTAACCCGGAGATTGATCATTTGACCGAGCTTGGTGCCAGAACCTTGGATATTGGCGCCAGAAAAGATATTTATTTCCGTATCCAGGACTTAATCCGGGAAGATTGTCCAGTGGTGCCGCTTTATTTCCGGGGAAGCATTGATGCTGTGAAAACATCTGTGGTTAATTACCAGCCCAATCCTACCCCTTCGGGCAACCTTTGGAACGCCTGGCAATGGGGTTTTGCCAGTGCTAAATAATATTTCTTAGATTATACTTGACGATAATTTGATGGTATGATAACATATATTACGTTGCGTTAATGCGTAATATAAAAGTGAACGATGCGGTCGTGGCGGAACGGCAGACGCGCTAGCCTCAGGAGCTAGTGGGGGCAACCTCGTGGTGGTTCAAATCCACTCGACCGCACCATACTCGATGAGTCGAGAATCGAAAGATCGAGCTTGATAAGACAAAAATTCAATAGTGGAATTTGCTGTTCGCAAATTCCGGCAAGTTCGAGGACTCTAATCTCAAACCCACAAAAATGCGGTTGTGGTGGAACTGGCAGACACACCATCTTGAGGGGGTGGCGCCTAACCGGCGTGTGAGTTCAAATCTCACCAACCGCACCAATAAATTTCCATAATAATTATCCTTGACGAAATTGCCGATGTATCGTATAATCTTTATTGTTGAATAACAAATATGCGGTCGTGGCGGAACGGCAGACGCGCTAGCCTCAGGAGCTAGTGGGGGCAACCTCGTGGTGGTTCAAATCCACTCGACCGCACCATACTCAATGAGTCGAGAATCGAAAGATCGAGGTTGATAAGACAAAAATTCAATAGTGGAATTTGCTGTTCGCAAATTCCGGCAAGTTCGAGGACTCTAATCTCGAACCCACAAAAATGCGGTTGTGGTGGAACTGGCAGACACACCATCTTGAGGGGGTGGCGCCTAACCGGCGTGTGAGTTCAAATCTCACCAACCGCACCACTTAACAAATTAAAACTCCTAGTAGAAACTAGGAGTTTTAATTTTGCACAAAATCCTTGACAATTCTTGCCGGACTCTGTTATTATCATTAACAATGATATATAACCTTTAAGCTAGTCCTGTGAGGCTGGCAAGGGGACGATTGTAGCATTATTACGCCTTCTTGCGCATTCACGGCAAGAAGGCTTTTATTATACCAGACAATCACAAATACTATCCTTTAAGCTGATCCTGTGAGGTCTGCAAGGATGTTGTCAAGCTATGTTGATATATTGGCATGGCTATTTACATAACTCCTTGCTGCGCAGGCAAGGAGTTATATTTTTTTCCAGCATGTTGTAATTTACTACCAGTTCCTGGTAGAAAGAACTTAGGTTTCTTGAATGAATCGAGGGGGAGTGTGTAATGAATAAAGCTCAAGTGTCACTACGAAAAAAGGATATTCTCGGTCTTGAAACTATGTCGGTGGGCGAGATGGAATTAGTGCTTGATACTGCGAAAGAAATGAAAAATATCATCGACCGGGATATCAAGAAAGCACCAACATTGCGCGGAAAGTCGATTATTAATCTGTTTTTCGAAAACAGCACCCGGACGCGCACGTCGTTTGAGCTTGCCGGCAAGTACCTTGGCGCTGATGTTGTTAACATCTCGGTAAGTTCAAGTAGTGTTGCCAAAGGTGAGAGCTTACGCGACACACTTCTCACCGTCGAAGCTATGGGTGTGGATATTATCGTTATGCGGCACGAGGCTGAAGGTTCGGCTCAGTTTGCCGCTAACGTTGTGAAGCCGGTTGTTATCAATGCAGGTGACGGCGCGCATGAACACCCGACTCAGGGGCTTTTGGACATGTTTACTATTAAGCAATATAAGGGGAAGATCGCCGGACTCAAAGTAGCCATAATTGGCGACATTTTACACAGCCGGGTAGCTAGATCCAACATCTGGGGCCTGTTAAAAATGGGCGCCGAAGTGCATATTGCCGGACCGCAGACGCTGCTGCCATACGGTATTGATAAAGCCGGTGTAAAAGTGCACAACCGCATTGAAGAGGCGCTTGACCAAGCCGATGTTGTCAATGTGCTCCGCATTCAACGTGAGCGCCAGCAAAAAGGCTTATTTCCATCGGCGCGGGAGTATGCCCGGATATTCGGCGTCAATGCCAAGCGGTTGGCGTTGGCCAAACAGGACGCTCTATTGATGCATCCGGGGCCAATGAACCGCGGTCTTGAAATTGCTCCGGACATAGCGTACGGGGATCAATCGGCTATACAGGAACAGGTAAAAAACGGACTGGCGGTAAGGATGGCGCTGTTATTCTTAGTGCTGATGGGGGGGACTCACATTGAAACTGCTAATTAAAGGTGGTCGGATTATTAATCCGGCGGAAAATATGGACATGTTAGGTGATATCTTAATTGAAAACGGCAGGATAACGGCTGTCGGGCAAAACCTTGCGGTCCAAGGCGCGGAGGTGTATGACGCCGCTGGACTGGTTGTGGCACCCGGCCTTATTGATATGCATGTGCATCTCAGAGAGCCCGGGCTTGAAGCCAAGGAAGATGTTGCCTCAGGCACCCGGGCCGCAGCAGCAGGCGGTTTTACCACAGTGGCCTGTATGCCGAACACCAAGCCGGTAGTTGATAACTCCATTCTGGTGTCCGGCCTTATACAGCGCGGTCAGACAGAAGGTGTTGTTAACCTTAAAGTAATTGGCGCACTCAGCAAAGGTCTGGAAGCCAAAGAACTTGCCGAAATTGGCGATATGATTCAAGCAGGCGCCGTTGCCATATCTGATGATGGCGGGTATCTGGATAATACCCGGCTGTTACGGACCGGCCTGGAATATACAAGTATGTTTGGACGCCCGGTAATTACTCATTCTGAAGATGAGGGATTGGCAGGCGAAGGCTTTATGCACGAAGGCGCCGTATCGGCCATGCTTGGTATGAAAGGACGTCCCGCAGTGGCTGAAGATATTGCAGTAGCCAGGGATATCATGTTGGCCGAGTATACCGGCGCTTCCGTCCATATCGCTCATGTCAGCAGCAAGGGGGCGGTTGAGATTATCCGTCAGGCAAAACGGCGCGGCGTGAAGGTAACAGCTGAGGTTACGCCGCATCATCTGACGCTTACTGATGATGAATTGAAAAGTTTTAATACTGCCTTCAAAGTTAATCCGCCGCTTAGATCGGCTGACCATGTGGAAGCGCTTATTGCCGGCCTTAAGGACGGAACAATTGATGCAATTGCCACCGACCATGCTCCCCATGCCTTTGAGGAAAAAGACGTGGAATTTCGTTATGCGCCCAGCGGCTTTGCCGGGCTGGAAACAGCGCTTGGTGTTGTGCTGACCGGCCTGTACCATACCGGAAAATTTACTCTGTCCGAAATCATTGATAAAATGTCTTATGCTCCGGCAAAAATTCTCGGACTGGAAAGTGGTGTGCTGAAAGCTGGCGCTCCCGCTGATATAACCATTATTGATCCTGAATACGAATGGACTGTAAACTGCATAAATTTTTATACTCGTGGCAAACATTCTCCATTTGAAAGCAGGAATTTAAAGGGTAAAGCGCTAATTACTATAGTGAATGGCAGTATAATTATGCAAAATGGCGAGGTGCTTAAATGATTGGCAAACTGATATTGGAAGACGGCAGTGTTTTCCAAGGGATGCTTGCTTCCGGTACTACGGCAGTTGGGGAAGTAGTATTCAATACCGGGATGACCGGATACCAAGAAGTGTTGACCGACCCGTCCTACTGTGGACAAATAGTTACTATGACATATCCGCTTATAGGTAACTATGGCGTGGCAAATATTTTCGAACAAGCCAGACAATCGTTTGTTTGCGGCTTTGTAGTCAGCGAATTGTGTGGTAAGCCAAGCAACTGGCAGGCTGAAGACTCCTTGGTTTCTTATCTCAAGTCAAGGAACATTCCCTGCATATACGGGGTTGATACCCGGGCTATTACCCGGCGGATCCGTTCACACGGCACGATGAAAGGTGTTATTGTGCCGGCTGACGCTCCCGCAAGCGAGGTGAGTGCACTGTTTGACATGCCGCCGTCTATTGAGGTAGTAGAAGAAGTTACTACTAAAGAAGTATATAGAATGCCCAATAGCGGACCACGGATTGCTGTCATGGACTTTGGCATTAAGCGCAATATTTTAAACTCAATGGCCAAAGCGGGCTGCGACCTGACCGTTGTGCCGGCGCATACTCCGGCTCAAGAAATCCTGGCGCTTAATCCGGACGGAATATTCTTGTCCAATGGACCAGGTGATCCCAAAGACGCACCTGTTGCTACCGTCCGGGAGCTTATTGGCAAAAAGCCGATATTTGGCATTTGTCTTGGACATCAGCTACTGGCGTTGGCTTTCGGGGGTAATACCTACAAGCTGAAATTCGGTCACCGTGGCTCTAACCACCCGGTAAAAGATTTGTCTACAGGCCGGGTTTATATTACATCACAAAACCATGGTTATGCCATTGAGGAAGAGTCTTTGGCCGGCCTTGACGTAACTGTTACTCACCGTGCGGTAAACGACGGCACAATCGAGGGCATACGCCACAATTGCCTGCCGGTATTTTCGGTGCAATATCACCCGGAAGCAGCGCCCGGGCCTGATGATAATACATATCTTTTTGAGGAATTTATGAAGCTGTTGAATAAAGAGACAAGTAGGGCAGGGAGGAACTAACGGTGCCGAAAAAGCACAATTTACGTAAAGTAATGGTAATTGGTTCAGGCCCGATAGTTATAGGCCAGGCCGCAGAATTTGACTACGCCGGTACTCAGGCGTGCCAGGCGCTCAAAGAAGAAGGTTTTGAAGTGGTGCTGGTTAACAGCAATCCGGCTACCATCATGACTGATACCAATATTGCTGATTGGGTATATATTGAACCGCTCACACCGGAATACCTGGAAGAAATCATTGCCAAAGAACGCCCGGACGGACTTTTGCCCACTCTGGGCGGTCAGGCTGGTCTTAACCTGGCTGTTAAACTGGCGGAAAGCGGTGTTTTGGAAAAATATCAAGTGGAACTCTTAGGTACGCCGCTTGACGCTATTAAAAAGGCCGAAGACCGCGAATTATTTAAAGCTACCATGGAAGAAATCGGACAGCCCATTCCCGAGAGTACCATTGTCGAAGATATTGAGAGTGCACTTAAATTTGCCCAGGAAATCGGCTACCCGCTGATTGTGCGTCCGGCCTATACTCTGGGTGGTACAGGCGGCGGTATTGCTCACAATGATGAGGAACTTATCGATACTGTTAACAAGGGCTTAAAGTACAGCCTTATTGGTCAGGCGCTCATTGAACGCAGTGTGGCCGGCTGGAAAGAAATTGAATATGAAGTTATCCGTGATGCTGCCGATAATTGTATCACTGTCTGCAATATGGAGAACTTTGATCCTGTAGGCATCCATACCGGCGATAGTATTGTTGTGGCGCCGTCACAGACACTGACAGACTATGAATACCAGATGTTAAGAAGCGCATCGCTTAAAATCATCCGGGCGTTGGGAATTGAAGGCGGCTGTAACGTTCAGTTTGCGCTTGACACCAAAAGCAGTAAATATATCGTAATTGAAGTTAATCCGCGGGTAAGCCGTTCGAGTGCCTTAGCGTCCAAGGCTACAGGCTATCCTATTGCCAAAGTCGCCACTAAAATCGCTATCGGCTATACGCTTGACGAAATTACCAATGCTGTAACCGGCAAAACCAAAGCATGCTTTGAGCCGGCGCTTGACTACGTGGTAGTTAAGTTTCCGCGCTGGCCCTTTGATAAATTTAGTTTTGCCGACCGGATTCTCGGCACTCAGATGAAAGCCACCGGTGAAGTTATGTCGATCGACCGGAACTTTGAAGGTGCGCTGCTCAAGGCAGTGCGCTCATTGGAAATTGGTCTTCACCGGTTGTATATCCCGGAATTTGACAGACTTAGCGACTTGGAGGTCAAAGAAAAGTTAAAGCTTGCTAATGATGAACGGGCGTTTATTATTGCCGAAGCCATGCGGCGGGGGATAACTGTAGAGGAAATTCATGCTATTACGGCGATAGATAAGTTTTTTCTAGAAAAAATTGCCAACATTGTTGCCATGGAACGGCAAATCAGCCAGGAACTGTCTACGGAAGTGCTGTTGGCAGCTAAAAAGATGGGGTTTGCCGATAAGACTATTGCCGAACTTACCGGTAGGACGATATACCAAATCCGGGAAATGCGCAAGCAGGCAAATATTTTGCCAAGCTATAAAATGGTTGACACGTGCGCGGCCGAGTTCGAGGCAGTTACTCCGTACTATTACTCGACTTATGCTCAAGAAGATGAAGTCATGACAACCGACAAGCGTAAAGTCATGGTATTGGGCTCAGGTCCAATCCGTATCGGTCAAGGTATTGAGTTTGATTACTGCTCGGTACATTCCGTGTGGGCGCTCAGGCAAATGGGCATTGAATCGGTAATCATCAATAATAACCCTGAAACAGTATCTACCGATTTTGATACTTCTGACCGCCTGTATTTTGAACCGCTCACGCCTGAAGATGTGCTCAATATTATCGACAAGGAAAAACCGGATGGTGTCATTGTCCAGTTTGGCGGACAGACAGCCATCAACCTGGCCGGGCCGCTGGCTAAAGCCGGAATAAAAATTTTCGGCACCAGTGTTGAGAATATCGACCGGGCCGAAGACCGGGAAAAGTTTGACGAACTGTTGGAACGGCTCAATATTCCGCGCCCGCAGGGTGCAACTATTACTGATGCGGCAATGGCTGTGGAAGCAGCCGAGCGCATTGGTTATCCTGTTGTCGTTCGTCCGTCCTATGTATTAGGCGGGCGGGCTATGGAAATTGTATATAACGAAACTGAGTTACGGGATTATATGGAGCGGGCGGTCAAAGCTTCTCCCGAGCATCCGGTGCTGGTAGACCGCTATATGCAGGGTACTGAGGTTGAAGTTGACGCCATTTCTGACGGACAAGACTTCCTCATCCCCGGCATTATGGAACATATCGAACGCGCCGGCGTACATTCCGGCGACAGTATCGCCGTATATCCGCCGCAGACGCTGTCCCAGAAAGTGATTGACACAATTGTCGATTATACCGGCCGGTTGGCCAAAGGACTGCAGGTAAAAGGTTTAATTAATATTCAGTATGTAATTGTCGATGAGGCGGTATATGTTCTGGAAGTAAACCCCCGGTCCAGCCGGACAATCCCCTTCTTGAGCAAAATTACCGATGTACCTATGGTTAATGTGGCTACTCGGATAGCTATTGGGGAAACCCTGAAAAGTTTAGGGTATCCTACGGGGCTTCTGCCGGCCAAACCGTACATTGCCGTCAAAGTGCCGGTGTTCTCATTTGCCAAGATGCAGCAAGTAGATATCTCGCTGGGACCAGAGATGAAGTCTACCGGCGAAGTCATGGGCATTGACTATAACTATCCCAGAGCACTATATAAAGGAATTATTGGCGCAGGTATGAATGTGCCGCAAGAAGGTACTGTCCTGTTCACCGTTGCTGATAAAGACAAACCTGAGGCGGGCGAGATTGCTAAGGAGTTTGTCCAAATGGGTTATGAACTTATAGCCACCAGCGGTACCGGCGAATATCTCCGGTCACTTGGCTTAAAAGTCGGTTTGGTACCCAAGCTCCATGAACAGCAGCCGGAAATTGTCGAGATGATTAAAGCCGGAAAAATAAATATGGTTGTTAATACGCTGACCAAGGGGCGGGACGCTGAAAGCGACGGCTTCAAAATCAGAAGGGCATCAGTAGAGCATGCCGTTTTATGCTTGACATCCATGGACACGGCCAAGGCTGTTCTTGACGTATTAAGCATTAAGCGTCAGAGTAAGTTTCTCTATGTGCTGGCGCTGCAGGACTATGTAAGCGGAGGCGAAACAGCCCATGGTAAAAACCAGTGTTCAAGCTCAGGTTGTTGAACAAAATACTATTGCTGGCGATGTAATGCAACTGGCGATGGTTGTGCCTGATATTGCCCGGATAGCCTGTCCAGGTCAGTTTGTCCACATCCGGGTGGCCGATACGTTAGAACCGCTCCTGCGGCGGCCGTTTAGTATTGCTGACTGTAACGCCGATAGAGGAATTCTGACAATTATTTATCGTATTGTCGGTCGCGGGACGGCGTTAATGGCCAAACTAAAGCCGGGAGATACTATAGATTGTATGGGGCCGCTCGGCAACGGTTTTGCATTGACCGGCCAGCGCCCCCTCCTTGTCGGGGGTGGCATGGGTCTGGCGCCGCTTGTTATGCTGGCCCGGGCATTTTGCTCCCGGACGGCAACTGTACTGATGGGCGGGCGCAATGAACAAGAATTGTTTTGGCCTGATATTTATGCCAAAATTTGTAAAAACATACATATTACTACTGATGACGGCAGTATCGGTCATCGGGGTTTTACGGTAGATCTGCTGCCCCAGCTATTAGAACAGGGAAAGTTTGATATCATTTATGCCTGCGGCCCTTACGCCATGCTCAAAGGTGTGGCTCAAATAGCGGCAAGCCATGATATTCCCTGCCAGGTATCGCTGGAAGAATATATGGCCTGCGGCGTTGGCGCCTGCCTGTCTTGCACCTGTGCTGGTACCAGCGGCAAGCGTCACAAGGTTTGTACTGACGGCCCGGTCTTTTGGGCTGGGGAGGTGGCATGGTGAGTGTAATGAATGACATGTTAACTGTCGATATTGCCGGCATAAAAATGAAGACGCCGGTTATGACGGCGTCAGGAACATTCGGCTTTGGTCTTGAATACAGCGATTTTGTTGATTTAAACCAAGTAGGGGCAATAGTAGTAAAAGGCACAACCCTTGCGCCCAGAGCCGGCAACAGCGGCAGACGTATGGCTGAGACTCCCGCAGGTATGCTAAACTCCATCGGTCTGGAAAATCCCGGGGTTGAAGGATTTATTTCCCGGATATTACCTAAGCTGAAAAACTATCAAGTACCGGTTATTGTCAACATTTCCGGCAATACAGTTGAAGAATACGGCGAACTGGCGGCGCGCCTTGACAAATCAGGTGTTGCCGGTCTTGAAGTAAATATTTCCTGTCCTAATGTCAAACAGGGCGGGATTGCTTTTGGCACCTGCCCGGACAGTGCCACGCAAGTAGTGCGGGAAGTAAAAGCCAGGACAAGCCTGCCGGTCATTGTCAAACTGTCACCTAACGTTACTGATGTTGTGCTCATGGCACAAGCAGTGGAAGCGGCCGGTGCTGACGCTATCTCGCTTATTAATACACTGCTCGGCATGGCTATTGACATCGGTAGCTGGCGGCCGGTTTTAGGCAATACGGTTGGCGGTTTGTCCGGACCGGCTGTCAAACCGGTGGCTGTACGTATGGTGTGGCAGGTAGCAAAAGCTGTTAAAGTGCCGGTTATTGGCATGGGCGGGATAATGACGGCCGCTGATGCGGTAGAATTTATACTGGCCGGCGCCAGCGCAGTGGCGGTGGGTACGGCCAACTTTATCAATCCGTACGTATCTGCCGAAGTAGCTCAGGGAATTAAGGACTACTTGGCCGAACGCGGCTTAAAGCATGTGAGGGAGCTTGTTGGCAAGGTTAACTGTTAAATGGCATTGATGGAGGATATATAGATGGATCAAGTACGCAACCGATTGATTGTAGCACTTGATGTTGATACTATGGCTGAGATGCGGCAACTGGTTGAAGAACTGGGGGATGCAGTCAGTTATTATAAGGTGGGTATGCAGCTCTTTTATAGCGTAGGTATGGAGTGCCTTACTTATTTGCGCGGGTTGGGTAAAGAGGTTTTTCTTGATCTAAAGATGCATGATATTCCTAACACTGTGGCGCAGGGGGCAGCCTCACTGACCAGACTGGGCGTAGCAATGCTTAATGTTCATTCTTCAGGCGGTCCGGCCATGATGCGCGCAGCCGCCCAAAAAGTTGCAGAAACGGCTGCAAGTCTTTCGATTCCGCGTCCCAAACTTATTGCGGTCACAGTATTGACAAGTATAGACAGCACCGAGTGGGCTTCACTCAGGTGTGCCGCCGGCATTTCGGACCAGGTTGTCCATCTGGCACAGATGGCCAAGGAGGCGGGTTTAGACGGAGTTGTAGCTTCACCGCAAGAAGCCGAGATTATCCGGGAGGCGTGCGGTAAAGACTTTGCCATTATTACGCCCGGTGTCCGTCCTAAAGGTGCTGCACTAAACGATCAAAGCCGGGTAGCTACGCCGTCAGACGCCTTAAAATCCGGAGCCCATTATCTGGTAGTAGGCCGTCCGATTACGGCGGCTCAAGACCGGCGTACCGCAGCCCTGGCTATTTTAGAGGAAATGAGGAACGCATGATGAATGAAGCGGAAGTACGTCAACTATTTATTGAAACAGGCGCGATCCTGGAAGGACATTTTTTGCTCACTTCGGGCTTGCACAGTCCGCTGTATGTAGAGAAATTCCAGGTATTGCAGTATCCGAAACATACAGAAAAGCTATGCGCTGCTTTAGCTGAACGGTTTACCAATGACAACATTGAACTTGTGGTCGGTCCGGTAACCGGTGGTATCATTCTGGCCCATGAAGTGGGTAAGCATCTTGGCACTCGCGCTATTTTCACTGAACGTGAAAACGGCAAGATGGCTTTAAGGCGCGGTTTTGTCATTGAGCAAGGTCAGCGGGTGCTCATTGTTGAAGATATTGTAACTACCGGTGGTTCAGTAAAAGAGGTTATTGACGTAGTGCGTGAGCACGGCGGCATCCCGGTGGCCGTGGGTATGTTGGTTGACCGCAGCGGCGGCAAGGCAGACTTCGGTATTCCGGCTCAAGCTCTCCTGCATCTTACGATTCCCACCTATCAGCCTGACGACTGCCCGCTGTGCAAGGAAGGCATTGTTCTAACCAAGCGCGGCAGCCGCAAGCTATAGGAGTTACTTATTCTCGAGACTTCGCCACAGGTACCAGCTGGCGGTTGTGCGGTACGGCCGCCACTTTTCAGATATGTTGCTTAGTAAAATTTTGTTTGGCAAAACGTCAAGGTTGTACAATTTTTGTACAGCCTTTTTTAGTCCCAAATCATCAGATGGGAAAACGTCAGGTCGGTTTAAAGCAAAGATTAAAAAAATCTGCGCAGTCCAGAGACCAATACCTTTGACCGCGATTAGCTGCTTAATAATGTCTTCGTCAGGCATGCCGGAAAATGAATCAGGTGTGACAGTGCCGTCAAGCGTTTTCCGGGCAAGATCAAGAATATAGCCGGTTTTTTGACCTGATAAGCCTAAGCTCCGAAGTTCTTCCCATGAGGTATCGGCTACTGAATCCGGTGTGGGATTACCGCCATAAAAAGTAATAAAGCGGTGATTTATGGCATCAGCAGCCTTGGCAGCCAACTGCTGTGAAATAATTGACTGACACAAGAGTGAAAAATATTGCTGTTTTGGCTCAAGTGTACAAGGACCATACTGTTTGATAATTTCACACATTATCGGGTCCGTAAGACTGAGGATTTCCTCCGCCTGGCGCCAGGGCGAGTTTGTAAATTTTATTGACATAATAACCTCGCTTGTAATTTTGTTATGTATGATTCATTATATGGCATTATTTGCCGGCAGCCAAGACTTTATTAGATGAAAAACGTAGTAAACAGCTAAAATAGAGATAATGATAAAGTTATACATAAATATTTTTCTAAAATAAACTCAATAAGCTGTTGATATAATGTCGAAAGCATGGTATCATTAAATCTCGTCAGGGAGATGATTTGAAACATGGCCCCGTGGTGTAGCGGTCTAACATGCCGCCCTGTCACGGCGGAGATCGACGGTTCAAATCCGTTCGGGGTCGCCATCCTGACGTGCGGAAGTAGCTCAGTGGTAGAGCATCGCCTTGCCAAGGCGAGGGTCGCGAGTTCGAATCTCGTTTTCCGCTCCATATAGGGGTATAGCTCAATTGGTAGAGTAGCGGTCTCCAAAACCGTTGGTTGTGGGTTCAAGTCCTACTGCCCCTGCCACCACAATTTCAGAAATGACGTGGGTTTAGACCTGCGTCATTTTTTGTTGTTGGCGGAAAATGACGCAGGCCGTTTCTAACCCAATTCCTGGTTTTTGACCTTGAGTACTTCCTCGCGCAATGTCAGCCATATAGTCTGGAATAGCTCGTTGTAGTGAAGGGAAGTCCGGATGGCTGACAGGTCCCGGGGACGCGGCAAATCCACGTCGATAATGGCCTTGACTGTGCCGGGATGGGCTGTCATAATCATAATTCTGTCGCTCAAACATAAGGCTTCATCAATACTATGGGTGATAAACACCGTTGTCTTTTGGGCCAGCTCCCAGATACGCAGCAGTTCCTGTTGGAGAATGAGCCGGGTTTGTTCATCCAGGGCGCCGAAGGGTTCATCCATTAACAGTATCTCCGGGTCGTTTGCAAAAGCCCGGGCTACGCTAACCCGCTGCTTCATTCCGCCAGATAACTGGTGTGGGTAAGCGTTGGCGAATTTGGACAGGCCAATCATCCGGATATACCGGTCGGCAATTTCATAGCGTTCCTGTTTTGGCACACCCCGCAGCTTAAGGCCATAGGCCACATTGTCTTTAACAGACATCCATGGAAAAACCGACTGTTCCTGAAAAACCATGGAGTTCACCGGCCGATCCTGGGAACTGACATTGATGATAAGTTCTCCCTGAGAAGCTGTTTCCAGGCCGGCTAAGATGCGTAACAGTGTGGTTTTACCGCAACCACTGGGGCCGAGGATGGAGAAAAACTCGCCGTCGCCGATAGCGAGGCTGATGTCATGGACTGCGATGACCAGGCCGGTTTTTGTGGCAAAATTTTTACCGATATTGTTCATAATAATGCTGTTGTCGCTATAAACCATCTGACCAGCCCCCCTTTAATTAGTCTGTTTCCAGGGCAGTACCAGGCGCTCTAGCCAATCAAGCAGCAGGGAAAAGATATATCCCAGCACCGACAGGGTGATGAGCGCGACAAACATTTGTTCAATATCAAACATATCGTAAGCTCGCCAGATCATCCAGCCTACGCCGGCTTTTGCAGCCGAGAGTTCAGCGGCTACGATAAGGATAAGGGCCATGCCCATACCCAGTTTAAGGCCGGCGAAAATCATGGGCAGTGCTCCTGGTAAAGCCACCGTGAGGTAGAAGTCTTTGCGGCTGGCGCCAAAATTTCTGGCAACATCCAAATAAATTTTATCAATATTAAGTACCCCCGCCATGGTATTGATAACTACTAAATAGAATACACCGATGGCGATGGTGAAAATTTTGGAAGTTTCACCCAAGCCGAAAATTAATAGGATGAGGGGCATAATGGCTAATTTGGGAATTGGATATGTAGCTGCTATCATAGGTTCAATGGCTGAACGCAATAGCGGTGATAATCCCATACCCATACCCAGCAATACCCCGGGAACAGCGCCTGCTAAAAAGCCCCAGATAACCCGCTGGACACTGACCGCAGTGTTGTAAACAAGTTCCCCTGACCACAACAGCGGAAATAAAGACTGCAAAATCAGGGTCGGGCTTGATAGTAACCTGACGTCAATCAGGTCGGTTCGGGCAATTAGTTCCCACAATATCAGCAATGTCAGGGGCGATAAAACCGAAATAACCGTCCTCATAATATCAACTCCCGGGCGAACAACACGCCACTATTGGTACTTGCCTAAAACACTGAGGGCAAAATCAACATAACTGTTATCAACAGTATCTTGCAGTTGGATATCTGATTTAAGGAGATTGTTGTCTTTATACCAGGCCAAATCGGCAGCCAGGCCTTTCATGCGTACATAGCCGTCAGGATTAAGACCAGTGGGAAGCATTTTATCATACAGGGCGGGGTCCTTAATACTGGAATATTTGCACAGGATGTCAATAACTTCGGCTTTGCCTTTGTTTTGGAAGAAGGCATCATTGTAGTCCCGCACTGACTTAATATAGGCGGTCATGAACCTGTTGGCTACGTCAGGCCGTTTGCTCATACTGGTGCCATAAACCAGCAAAGCGATTTGAGCGTCAGGGTCATAGTCGGCCGGATCTTTCCATGGATTGAGAACACCTTTAGCAATGCCTTGGGTGACAAAGGGTTCAATAACCATGGCAGCATCAATACTCTTGTTGCCCAAAGAAACAAGCATGTCGGGAAATGCCCGGATAACCTGGATATCAACGTCTTTTGGCGTTAAGCCGCCTTTATTTAACACCCGGATAGCACAGATTTCGTCAAGGGAAGCTGTGCCAACTATGGCGATCTTCTTGCCGCGCAAATCTGCATAGTTCTTGATGACATCGGCAAGATCTTTTCTTATTACGAGACGATAGTAACCTTGGCCGGGAACGTTAATACCTTTGTCAGCAACTATTTTGACCGGTATATCGCGAGACATGGCATTGAGAAGTCCGGCAGCAGTTACTGTTGCGCCAACATCTAATTGTCCAGCTGCTAGCTGATTGATCATTTCCTGCCCTGAATTGAACTGTACCGGCTCAATCTTGATACCAAGATCTTGATAGTAGCCTTTGGCCATACCAATGAGAATACCTGCATCTGAAATGACTTGTTTCATACCAACTTTCACAACAGTTTCCTGGGGCAAAGCAGTTAAGCCCGGCGCCCAAGCCGGTCCTTTGACGGGAGTCACTTGAGTAGCAGGGGCTTGACTGCAGGCGGCAATCAGAAAAGTGAATACAAGTAAGACCGCTACTAGTCCTACTAACCGTTTTGACATGTTTTTCCCTCCTCGCTTACTTATAAAATGTATTTCCTTATAACTACTTCATAATATTCAGAGTTTGTTTTTTGGTTACTTGATGTGCAGGTTTTTTTATAACTACCAAGAATATAAGCATAGAAGCAGAACGAGAGGATCAGTGTACATGAAAAAAATTATTGAACAAGTAAACGGGTGGGAATTTCTCAAGAATCTTCCTGCTAATTTGTGTGGTTTTACACTAATTAACGAGTTAATGACATGTGGTTCCCAATATCGTATTTTTACATACCATAATCCAAAATACCGGCGAAGCTTTACCATTTTATATGATAAAGCCACCAAAGATTTCTTGGCACGAACTGTAATCGGGCTAACTGAGTTTTGCGATATAAATTTTATTACCGGTGATTTAGCTGCGTTGGAAAAAGTGTTGACAGAACGAATGGAGAAAACATTATGGCAATTGGTCAATTTTGATCCAGCCTGCTTATGCACCCAGTTTATAGATAAAAAGGTGCTTGAGTGGTCTTATGCCGAACAATTGCCAAAATTTTTGGCAGGGTTTGAAATGTTTATAAGTCCTGCACAACCTGTCAAGGCGCTAAACGGGTCTTATGTTATAATAGATTACAGCGATTTTATTACAGAAAGTAATTTGAATGTAAATTATAATATATTCCGAGATGAATTTTTTGGCGAAATACGGCTCAGGCGGACGCCGGTCATGACGGCTGACTTCGACGCTAAAACATTGCCTGATCTCGAAGAAAAGTTAAAGGTCGGTTTATCTGCCACTCTTGAAGACTTACGGTTAAAGTTACAGGGAATAAATCAGGTGAACGCTTAGCAAGGAGGTTATTTAATGGCGAAAATTTTAGTTTGCGATGATTCAGCGTTCATGCGCATGATGTTGAAAAAGCTGCTTACGGATAAGGGGCATGAAGTAATTGCTGAAGCCGGTGATGGGAAACAGGCAGTACAATTATATCGCCAACACAAGCCAGATTTGGTCACTATGGATATTACTATGCCGGTCATGGACGGAATTCAGGCGGTAAAGCATATTCATGATGAAGATCCTCTGGCCCGGATTATCATGGTGACGGCTATTGGTCAACGTGAGATTATTACCGATGCTATAAAAGCCGGAGCATCAAGCTTTATCGTCAAACCTTTTGATTCAGAACAGATAGAAGAAACAATAAACAAAGTTCTCGCTTAATAAATCTAATTTACTAATCACATCTAATTTACTAATGCACTTGACGGTTTTTCAATATTACGATATAATGAATTTCGTCGTAAGAGGCATATCTAGTGTGAAACTATGAATGAAAAAAAGTATTGACATTAAGTGATGAATGCAGTATACTAGATAATGCGATTTGTTAAGCGGCCCGGTGGTGTAGTGGTTAACATGCCGCCCTGTCACGGCGGAGATCGAGGGTTCAAGTCCCTTCCGGGTCGCCATGTAATTAATTCGCCTCGGTAGCTCAGTCGGTAGAGCAGAGGACTGAAAATCCTCGTGTCGGCAGTTCGATTCTGCCCTGAGGCACCATCTATGCGGAAGTAGCTCAGTGGTAGAGCATCGCCTTGCCAAGGCGAGGGTCGCGAGTTCGAATCTCGTTTTCCGCTCCATAAAAAATGGCGGCATAGCCAAGTGGTAAGGCAGAGGTCTGCAAAACCTTTATTCCCCAGTTCAAATCTGGGTGCCGCCTCCATTTAAAAAAATGAGCCACGTACCAGTGGTTTTATTTTATATAATACTAATAATATGCCGGGGTGGCGGAACAGGCAGACGCAACGGACTTAAAATCCGTCGGGTGGAAACACCCGTACCGGTTCGATTCCGGTCCTCGGCACCAATTCTAAGCAAACTATTTTAAGCTGGATTACTACAGAATAATCGGGATTTACGACAACTTTATTTACCACATTTTGCAACATGGCCTGGACTCTGTCCGGGTCTTTTTCTCTTATGGCTAGGGACCAATCTTGGATAACTTCACGGATCATAGACTCTGGTACGGAAATGTTCTCAGTCTGCATGCAGGTGGATACCAGCTGCTCACGCACAGCAGTAATGCGGTCTTTAGTCTGCTGCATGCGTTCCCGGTCAAAAGGATCTATCTTGCCTGTTTCTTCGATTACATTATAAAATCCGTCTAGTTTTTTCAGCAATGATTTTTCCTCTGCCTGCAATTTATCAATTAGTTTATGATTCTTTTCGCACTGCCGGTTAATCTGTTCGTTAATATCTTTAATCAAAATAGGCAAAGCTTCGGGGTTAAGCAGACGATCGTAAATTTCGCTTAAAATCAAATTCTCTAATTCATCTTTTGGAATCATCGGAGTGGGGCATTTGCCAGCATCGGCATGCCTCTCTTTTTTATTACAGCGATAATAATAGTATTGGCCATTTTTTACCTTGGTACCGATCATTTTGCAGCCACAATAAGAACAAGTAACTAAACCGGTTAGCAAGTACGTTACCGTGCGCTCATGATATTGTCGTCCTGAGTTTTTCCTCTTGTTCATGATATCTTGTACCCTCCTGAAAGTTTCATCGTCTATAATGGCTGGCAAGGCATTTTCATGACGAATTATTTTTTCGTTATTGGTAGCAGCAACACTTCGTTTTCCGTCGAAATCACGCTGTACCTTGCCATATACATATACTCCAATATATTTTTCATTTTTGAGAAGATCATGTAACGAGTTTTTCCCAAAATATCGGCCGCGCCTAGTTCGAAATCCATGAGCGGTCAGCCAGTCACAAATGGCACTATAACCAGCACCCTGCAGGAACATATCAAATATTTTTTTGACCGCCAAAGCTTCTTGCTCATTGATCACATATTTTTTGTTTTCAACGGAATACCC
Organism: Sporomusaceae bacterium ACPt; assembly: GCA_041428575.1. Classification (GTDB taxonomy): domain Bacteria; phylum Bacillota; class Negativicutes; order Sporomusales; family Sporomusaceae; genus Sporomusa_D; species Sporomusa_D carbonis. The sequence goes on along the minus strand of CP155570.1, from coordinate 2,155,570 downwards.
AAATGGGGGAGTACCGCCGTTGAATTCGGCGCGATTTGCCTTTAAGGTCAGTACCTTCATGGTTTCGCGCGCCAGGTTGCGGCTATAATAAGCCGACATACCAACAACCATATTCTCCATCATTTGGCCTTCAGGGGTATCATCAAAGTTCTGTTCGGCATATTCAATGCGAATATTATTTTTTCGAAGTTGACCTTTATAAAAATAATAATCGTATTCATTTCGGGCATTGCGGTCAACCTTGTGAAAAATAACAACGTCAAAAAGACGTTTTTTGGCGTCAGCCATCATTTGCTGGTATGCGGGCCTGTCATCAAAACGACCGGATTCGGCGCGGTCAATGTATTCATGTACGATTAGATAGCCTTTGCGCTGGGCGTAAGCCCTACAGGCAGCGAGTTGGGCTTCGATACTGGTGTCATGTTGCTTGTCTGACGAGTACCTAGCTGAAATTACGGCACGGATACGGGTAGTCATAATAACCAGTCCTTTATAAATTATATTGCGAGTGCGCCAACACTAGGCAGTCTTTTTTTGTCTAAAATTCCGGTTGAACCGCAACTCGCGTAATTACTACTTCAGCGCAAGATGGGAAGAGTTTTTAAGTCAATAAGCTTATCTGGTATACCTACGTTTTTGGCTATATTATAAAGGCTGCAATCGGAATACTCTCGCAGTATTTCATCAGGCAGTAAAAGTTCTACTGCGAAGGTATTGGCTTGCCGCTCTATCTTATCGGTTGAAAATAATGTATGACGTTTTAAAAAGGGCGTATTCATATCAGAATGCTTGATGGCATGTCCTAACTCATGACCGCAAACAAACTGTTTTGACACTCCCCATGCCTAAAGGCAGGGGATTCTTAGGTGATTAAACCGAAGTCCATTTCTGGTATCGGAGTATGACCCCAAGTTCAGGGCTATGCCATTAGCCCGTCCCTGGGCAGAGCGTATTAGCTCCCAGGGCTGGCAGACTATCGCTTATGCTACACCATCTGCCACAGTTGCGGACATGATATTAATTGCTCCAACTCTATCCCGATGGGCTTTGTATCCGCAACCGCACTTGTATTTTCTGTCGTTGGCTTTGTTGAGTTCTCCACATTTCGGGCATTTCTGGCTTGTATGTTTTGGATTAACATACTCAACTTTAATTCCAGCCAGAGTTGCTTTGTATTCAATATATTGAGCCAAACGATAAAAACTCCAGACATGCAAATTCTTTTCGTTTTTACGGCTTGTTCTTGCCGTCTGGCGTATGCCAGAAAGTTTTTCAAGACGGATAACGGATACTTGGTTTTCTTTTCCGAAATTGACTATTTTACGGCTAATCTTATGGTCTTGGTCTTTCATCCAACGTTGCTCTTTGTTGTGGCGTTTTTCGATAGCTTTGAGTTTCTTTAGCTTACCGAGCTTACGGCGCACGGAATGATGTTTTCTTTTGATGAATTTGTTTTGTCTTCCGTTGCCTACGAACTTGGTCTTACCGCCTTCTACAACGGCTACGGCAGGGATTTTTAGACCTAAATCTACGCCCATAACTTTGTTGCCTTTAGACTGTTGTTCGGGCATTTCTACGGCTATTTGGGCTATGTATTTGCCTGATTTTTGCGTTATACGAAGACTACCGAGTTTGCCGTTTAACCGTTCCCGTTGGTAGTCGGTCAATACTACTTTAACTTCAATACGCTTGGACTTATCGGCAATTAATACAGGAAACGACAGGACATTTTCTTTCAGAGAATAGTTCTGGTTGTTCCAGATGGCAACAGGTTTTTTAAGAATTGGCACTCTGACTTCTTTTTGGTCTTCGGGCTTTAATCTGGCATTGGTGCGAACATTCTTTTTATACTTTTTAAATACGCTTTTAGCGTCTTGTATTGCTTGATTTTTTACTGCACTAGAAAGCTCTGCAACAACGGTTTTGCTAGTATATTTAAGGGTTGTATCGGCTTCTACGAAGTCTGCTACGATTTGGTTAACCAAGCGGATATATTCTTGGGTTGTTGCTTGAAGAAGGATATTCTGTTCTCTAGTTGGCTCTAATTTGATTTTGACGGTGATTTGCACTATTTCACCCCCCTTTGCGAAGTTTTTTGACTCTCAATATACTGCTTAATTACGGAAAGTGGCGCACCGCCTACAGTAGCTACGAAATAGCTGTTTGTCCAGAGTGTAGGTAGTTTTGTTGTCAGATGCTTAAACTCTTTGCGAAGTATCCGCGAAGTATGACCTTTAATTTCTTTAATGAGTTTATGGACTCCATATTGCGGGTCTACTTCGACAAGCAAATGAACGTGGTCAGGCATAATTTCTATTTCGATGATTTCTGTTTGACGTTCGGCGCAAATACTTGCAATCAACTCCTTTAATCGCCGTTCTACATCATCAACTAAAACCTTCCTGCGATACTTGGGACACCAGACTACATGGTACTTACAAGAGTATACAACGTTGTTGTTCGACTTGAATTTAGTGTTCATATATGTATTATAACGCACTTAGCTATCTAATACAAACAAAAGAATTAAACCTATTGAAAAACATCGAGTTTTTCAATAGGTTGTGCCTTATATCCCCATAGCTGAAGCAAGGGGCTTTACGGCACTTTCGGTAATTTCTCAGGAACGTTATTATTGAGATGAATAAACTTAAAACGTTTATATTTACTAAAGAATCCGAGAGTGTTTCTCATATTACGATATAATACAATGATTCCTAAATTGTCTGCGATAATAAATGGATTATTTGTTTTGTGCTTTCCAATTAAGTCTTCGACAATTTTTTTGGTATCCATCGGTAACCTACTCCTTGCGGTATTTTTTAGGAGTGAATTTTTTCTTTGCAAGTTGTTTAGCCAGCCTCATGGAATATTCCAAACTTGCTCTTAATAGTTCCCGATCTTCTTCGTCTTCAGGGTCGTTATAGGCAGCCATACCGGATTTGTCGTCGAGAGCGTTTAGCATGGCTTCAAGGTCTTTGGCGATTTCACGTTCGTCTTTGGGGGTGAGGGGCGGGAGGGGATTAGAAGAGGATGCATCTTGGTTTGAATTAGGAGCAACTAAATTGCTATATTTATTTTTTCGTGCAAGCTCCAAAGTCGCTTTTTCTTCAGGTGAAAGTAATCGGTTAAGAAGTTCATTTTTGTCAAACGGACCTGCACCGGGGGATAGATCTACAATTGGTTCTGAGTGTTTATATTGAATGTTGCTGTTAATAGCATTTGGAAATATTACACCGTTATCACTGTCAAGACTTAATTTGACTAAAAAATCAGTATCTGTATTAAGTCCTTTAGCAAGTTTTTCTAAAGTTTCAATTGTTAAACTTACTTTTTTACCTGTTCTAGGGTCATATCCTTTTTCAATACTATCTAAATGAGTATGACTAATACCGCATTGTTTTGCAAATTCACGCAATGATCTTTTGCCTCGCGTTGTCCTAACAAATTCGCCTAACTTGTTAATCATAATTAACACCACCTAAAATAATTGTAAGCTATAGCTTACAAAAAATAAAGAAAAATTGTTCGACAGTCTTGTTGTTTATGCTTGACAAAATGACAAGTGTTGTTTATAATTTACATTGTAAATCATAAACAACACAAAGTATTCGTCGAAGGAGGTGTAATTATGCAGAATAAAATTGCAGAAATCAGAAATAGTGCAGATCCCAAAATTAGTCAAGAAGAGTTAGCTATAAGTGTTGGAATTAGCCGTACTCATCTATCGGAAATAGAAAATGGAAAAGCAGAACCCGGTGGGCAGGTAATGTTGCGTATTGCACAGGCATTAGGAAAAAGCGTTGAGGATATTTTTTTTATCAATATTGTTGTGTAAAAACAACAAGAAAGGAGCGTGAAACATTGACCAACAAGTACCAAGTATTGCGTCCGCTTACTCCACCCGAATATGCATCTTTAAAAAATAGCATCCGTGAGAGCGGAGTAACCGCTCCAATAATAACAGATGAAGATGGTAATATCATTGACGGTCATCACCGGCAGCGAATTTACAACGAACTACAGGCCGAAGGCGTTTCGTTACCAGCCTTGCCTAAAATCGTCAAAATTGGCTTGACAGAAGAACAAAAAATTAATCTGGCATATGAACTGAACATAACTGGCAGGCAATTAACACCAGCAGAAATCGTTGAACTGCGAAGCCGGGCCGGGCGCAGGAAAGCGGTAGAACAATCGCTACGACAAAGCCCTCATATGGCGGATAACTGGCACGCTCAACAAACTGGAGTGTCAGATAAGACAATCCGTGTAATCAGAGAAAATCTAGAAAGCATTTCGGAAATTCCGAAATGCCAAACATTAATTACCAGTGACGGTAGAGAGTACCCACGTAAACAATTAATGTCGGAAATTCCGAAGCTTAACGATGTCGAGCGCAAATCAGAACCCGAACCAATCGGCAATTGCAAATACTGCGACTTTGAATTGTACAAGCCATGTCCCATCTGCGAAGGAGATCACTGCGAAGAGTGCTGCGGGCCAGATGAGGACCAGGACGAATTAGACGATGAAGAAATCAAAGACATGGAAGACTTTCTGGCCAACAGGACGGCTACCGGAATCGGTGTTAAGCCGCCTGCAGCTGAAGTCATTCCATTAACGCGCCCAACAAAACCAGCAGACGAAGAATACGCTCGATACTGCAAACAAGTAGACCGCGAGCACCATATTTGCGTATCAATCTTTGAAGCAATCAGCGCCCCAGCATCGCTGGATGTAGGCGACATTGACGAAGCGGTTCGCATTTTTCTGGCCGGTACTCCCGATGCGACGCCGGAACAATATATCCGGGAATGCGACAATGCAATCCGGGAATTGACGAACCTGAAACAAGCATTTGAACGATGCAAAAAACTGAAGGTGGTGAAAACATGAAACTGGACAAGCGTATTTTTGATCGAATAGCCGATTGTTACCGTGATAATCCGGATATGTCGGAAGAGGAATTATTCGGGTTGATTGATACATACGTCAGCAAACCGGACCCGGTTGACTTGATGCACGCTTGGAAAAAGAGAATGGCAACTTATATTGTTTCCCGTTTGCGGGATGAAGATAACATACGAAACATTTTTGCCGCCAAAGATGAAACCGGAAAAACGAAATATGTGTTTACCGAAAAGTCTTCCGACCAGAAAAAGCTGGATTCAATCAGGCGGACTTTATTCCGCAAATATAAGGGACTTGAGAAATCATTCAAAAAGGTAAACAAGCGGTTTCAGACAGTATCCGGCCAAACCACTTTGGAATTTGAGTTTGAAAACAACGTAAACCAATAAAATAACTTGGCGGCAGAAAGCGAGGTGAACCACCATGATCACAATCCACGCCAATCTAAAAACCGGCGAACACCATGTTGAACAAAGCGAACACCCTGACGATCAGCCGATAACTGTTTTTACTCAATTTCTATTACCGGACATTATTGAGAAGCTAAAACAACATAAATTAATTGCTAAAGATGAAAAAGTAAGTAAAACAGTTTAACAGAAAGGAGCGTAACATGAGTAACTTACGCATTCTTCATTCAGACGAGAGGTGAGACGGTGGCCGAAAATACAGTTTATTTAAGCGGGGAAGCACAAGCCCGGTTTTTGTTGGGCAAGGAGATTGTAAACACACTTTTTACAGGTAAAGCGTATTCAGAAATCAAAGCGGAGACCGAAGTTATCCTAAAAACGCTAGAAATAATTTCAAAAAAATACGACGTAAACGCCATTAAAGAAATTATTCTCTACGGGCAGATTTACGCCGCAAATTTTAAAAAATAGGCTTATTTTAAGGAAACCCCAATAATTACATCAGTTTCATCATTATTGTCAAAAGCGTGATGGATTTTTATTAGGTTGTTTTTCGCCAATTTATTTAGTTCGATACATAAAATGTCCTGATTATCCATTCCGTGATAAAGAGCCAAATACTCTAAAATCCTACTAAAAGTAACTATGTAGCCAATATCAGTAAAGTTATCAACAGGTAATGTTTTTATGATTTCAAGCAAATTAATCTGCACGAATCATCACCTCCCTTCGCCGTCAAAATTCGTCAGGGAGGAAACAAATTCCTGTAAAGATTAGGAGGAGATAAATTATGGAACCGATGTTTAAAGTTGCTTTAACGCCGAAAGAGGCAGCACAAATATCACCGTTTGGTGAAAACCGAATACGTCAGCTTTGCCTGAGTGATCCATCATTTCCGGCGTTTAAAAATGGCCGAGACATTATAATTCCTCGTAAGGGCTTTGAAGAATGGCTGGAAAAACAGGCATCGTATCGAGTCGGTTTCCCTGAACCGCTGCGAAGATTGGCCACAAGGAGGCAATCCATCAATGAAGGCTTATCTCATCGTTGAATCCGGTCTCGCGGTCCCAATATTCGCGACAAACCGAAATAAAGCATTGAAAAAACTCTACGACTCCGGATACGAAGCCCAAGGCATTACCTCCGGAGAACCCACTGTGATCCGCAAACCAGAGTGGGACCAGTACGCGAATACCGAAAGAGTACCGGCATATGACCTGGTACAGGCAGGACTACGTGTTAGCTGTGCAATCTGTCACGATGATTTTAATCCGTGTCAAGATCGCAACGACTATGTTGAATACAATGGCCAAGATATATGCTTTAGCTGTGCCGAACAACAATTTTGCACGAACTGCCAGCACTTGGCCGGTGACGAGAAGCTATGTGAAGTATGTGAAGCTTGTTGGGGAAACATAAAATTTCCAAATTTCCAAAGAAAGGAGTTGATCCCATGAATTTCAAGATCGTTCCCACTGGCGCCGAATTCCGCGTCGAACCGATCACCGACATAGGCAGATCGCTGGCGGCTCACTGCCGGTCTCACGGTGAAAACCTGACGTATCCGACGCATGCCGGAGCCGAGGAAGCGGCCAGGCAGATGGAAACCGCAATTGTAAATCGGCATGGCCGTCTCTGGGCGGTGTATGCGACGTGAAAACAGTACCGATATCCAAACCCAGTGACAGGCCAGCCCAGCCGCAGTACCCGGGCAAGCCGAAAAAATCCGCTGCCGGATTTGCGGACAAGCTGGAAGCGGCCATGAAACAGTATGTGCCGGCGGGATGGCCGCCAGGAACAAAAAGCAGAAATGAAAGGAGGTAAGACATTTGCCTGAATATCTTGACGAAGATTCGCCTTGCCGGTTTGTGAAGACATAAAAGGATGGAAGGAAGTGTAAAAAATGGCTAAGAAAAAGCGGCCATGCGCTACGTGCGGTAAAAAACTATCAAGCTTTGATGGCACGTATATGTATGATATGGCAAAAGGCAGGTCGGTATTTGTCTGTAGAGATGATCGGTTATGCCAGAAGCCGTACGTGAAGGTACACGCAAAAGGAGGTGAACAGACATGACAGTACCCTGGTGGTGGCTGATCGTCGTCGCAATGGCGGCCGGCAGTCTGGGATTGATTATAGCTGCGATGCTGGCTATTAGCAAACAGGCAGACGACTGGAATGAAGTTTATGACAGTATCGAAGCTAACAACAAATATCACCGCGAAAGGAGGGACTCCGATGTTTGAAAGTATCATTGAATTGCTTTGCGATGGCGATTTTAGCGGCAGAGAGCTTGCCCGCAGTATGTTCTTCGTCGAAGATTTGGAATTTCTGGCTGCCCAAAAAGAAAAAGCCGTCCACTGAGAACGGCCACCGAAAAAATAATTGTCAACTGAATTGTAACACCCCTAAATAAAAACGTCAATGGGAGGGAAATACAGTGAAATCAACCGGTATTGTTCGTAGAGTCGATGAGCTGGGCCGGGTCGTTATCCCAATCGAGCTACGCCGCACTCTTGATATTGAGGAAAAGGATGCCCTTGAAATTTATGTAGATGGTGACCGTATCATTCTCCGGAAATACGAGCCGGCTTGTGTATTCTGTGGTAACGCTGCCGATGTCACCAATTTCAAAGGCAAAAATGTTTGCAATGATTGTTTGAATTCTATAAGCGGCCAGGTAGCTGAGTCTAAAAGGAAGGTGTAACTATGCCAGCAGGAAAGTCTGTAAACTCATATAAGCTGCCATATCCAAAACCTAGAATCGCAACCGAACTGACGAACGTGCAGCAACCAGCGCCGCCCCGATCCGGCTACCATCCAGTGCATTGCGTGAAAAATAACATTCCGCTTGACCAGGCGTTTTGCTTAAAACCGGAAGACCTCACAGAGGAAGATTTTCGAGCCATGGTTGACCACGGTACGCGCAAACAAACCATTAAGCGGCTTTATGGCTTTAGAAATGATGCAGAGTTTTATAAGTGGCTAAGGAATCATAAATTGCACCCATATACGCCAGAGGCAGTGAATCCGGCGGCAGAGGCAGCGGCTATCGTTGAACAAGCCAGCGTACAACCTGAAACAGCGCCTGAAGAGGGAACCACAATTTCGAACTTGACGGCCAAAAACTGCGAACCTGAGCCAGCGCCAGCCGAAGTCACTAAAACACCAAAGCTCCCAAACGAATTTACCGAAGAGCTAAGGTTAGCTAGAGAACCACTTCCTGATGAAATCATCACTGACCCAGACAAAATTGCAGAGCTAATGACTGAGCCACCAAGCCCTGATACCTCGCGTACGCCTGATTTTAAAAACTCAATCTATAAAGGTTTTACCTGGTTTTATGGTCAGCAGTCATCAAACCCGGTGATAACGGTATATGAAGATGGCCGGTTTTCAATACCTGCCGCAATTCGTAAAACATTTGTAGCATGTTTAGTAAGTGTGGGTTTATCAGAAGAAGGGATGTATTTGGTGGTAACGCCGTCAGAAAAAGAAAAAGGCTTTACCCTAAAGCCTAAACAGCAAAAATATCGTGATATTGAACTTAGTAAAATGCTCAAAAAAATCGGTATTGCGTTACCGGCCAGATATGCAATGTCCTGGAATGAGGCAGAGCAGTTGTGGGCGGGAACATTGGAGCAAACAGCGACATGAAACGGCAGCGCATACATCAGATCCGCTGCCGGGACTGCGGCCGATGGCTGACGCCGGGCAGAACGTTTTATATGCGGGGAAAGGATTTGACTTGTTACGTGTGTTTTCATGATCTGCATAATAGACAAGAGTTCTTATTATATGATATGCCGGTTAATAAAAATGTATGCATGAAAGATTAAGTTAATTACCGGGGGCCGGCGTGGGTCGTTTCCGGCCCCGGTGATAAATAGGAGTGATTATTTTGTCTGACCCCTTAGAAATTGATATCACCGGAACAATGGAAACCGTAAGCGAAAACGCAAAATCCGTTCTCGATAATGACGAAACAGTTACAGTTTCGACTGAAATCGTAAACGAATCTGCTCCGGCCGTGATCGAACTGGAGCCTAAAACCACATCACTGATTCAGGAATTCGACTGGAATTTCGCCGAAATCAAACAAGCCATACAACAGCGGATTGAAAAATACGTCGGCCTGGTTGTCACTGAAGACAACCTTAAAGATATGGAAGATACTCAGAAAGAGATTGCTGGCCTCCGGGCCAAGATCGATGCATTCCGTAAACAGGTCAAAAAACAACTCAATGAACCTTATGACAAGTTTGAAGGTCAAGTCAAAGAGTTGTTGGCCATAGTCGAGCAGGCTGAAGGGCCACTCCGGAAGCAGATACTGCAGTATGAGGAAGATCGCCGGAAAGCAAAAGAAACCGAGCTCTTGGAATTCGGCCGGAAAACAGCCGCCAATCTCGGCGTCAGGGATGAATATTTTAACCTGGTTATTCCGGCGAAGTGGACAAACCGGACGGCCAAAGACGGCGCGGTCCGGAAAGAAATTGTTACCGAAGTCGAATACATGTTAGCCCGACAGCGAAAAGACGACGAAGCTGCTGAACTGGAACGACAAAAAACAGAGTTGATTACTCAACTTTGCGCAAACACGTCTCAGGTATTTATGCTGAAGACGCCGCTTACTCCGGAAGATATACAACACTTAACCGCCAATGCCGGACTCGCTGAAATTCCCGGTATTATTACCAAAGAATGCACCAGGCGGGCCGAGCTCGAGCGAAAGGCAGCAGCTCCGCCACCGGTACTGGAGTTGTCAGAATACGGATCCATGTCAGCATCTCCGGAGCCTGAACCGGAATACTCGCCAGAGTATTTGCCACCAGAACCACCGCGGCCGCAATTGCCGCCAATGCCACCGCCTCCACGAATGGAAGAGCCGCCATTGCAGCCGCCGTTTCAGCCAGCTACTGCACCAGCGCCAGCGTTGTGGGATGTGCAGATACTGCTGACCGGGAAATCAGTCACAGTTCAGCAAGCGGCAAGAGTCCGGCAGTGCATGGAGCAAAACGGCTTTATCTATGAAGTTATCAGCCAGGAAAGGGTGAAATAAATGAGTTTAGTTGAAAACCTTGACCAATATCTCGATCAGGCCGACGGCATGCCGGATCAGCCCCAACAAGCTTTTGTAATTGATACTCCGGAAAAAGCTGATTGGGCCGTTCGTAAAATACTCCGGTTGCAGACCAAAAACGAGGAAATCAACCAAATCGCCGATGATCGCATTGAGAAAGTAGAAGCATGGCGGAAGCAAACAAAGTCTGAAAATGACCGTTCTATTGAGTATTTAGTAAGTTTACTCCGTCCGTTTGCCGAGCAGCAATTAGACGGAAAAAAGAAAACCGTCAGACTGCCATCCGGAGACGTAAATTTCCGAGCAACACCCACCCAGTTTTTCATTGCAGGCCAAAAAGTAGACGGTAAAAATCAAGTACTAACATCCTATGTTAAGCAGAACGCTCCGGAATATCTAAAAATCGAGGAATCAACCAATTGGGCAGAATTCAAAAAAACTCTTACAATTACCAGTACCGGCCAAGTTATTGCTAATGACGGCGAAATCCTGAATTTTATCTATGCCCTCGAGTATCCGGATACTATTATTGTGAAGGAGCGGAAATAAATGAAAAACGTCGACATGAAAGTCAACGGCAACATCCTGACCATCACTGTGGACCTGTCAAAACAATACGGTCTGTCAAAGTCGGGGAAATCCATCGTCGTAGCCAGCACTGAGGGGAATCATGACGTGCCTGAAACCGATTTTAAAATCGGGCTGAATGTGTATAAACGGGCGTAAGGAGGTACTGCTAGATTGACAATTTTTCGTAAAGCCGAACGGAGAAAATCCAAGCTTCGTTTGGGTATATCCGGCCCATCCGGTGCCGGAAAAACCTATTCGGCGCTAGCCATTGCTAGCGGCCTGGCGCCGTGGGAAAAAATCGCCGTCATCGATTCAGAAAACGGCAGTGCAGATTTATATGCTCAGCTAGGTGATTATAGCGTATTAACACTAACGCCGCCATATACGCCAGAAAAATATATTGAGGCTATAAAAGCCGCCGAACAGGAAGGTTTTGAAGTCATTATTATTGACAGTCTTACTCATGCATGGGCTGGCGAAGGTGGTATTTTAGACCAACAGGGCAAGGCGACTGATACAAAATACAGAGGTAATTCCTGGTCGGCCTGGCGGGAGTTTACGCCAAAACATAACCAACTGGTTGAAACCATGCTGAAATCAAAATGCCACATCATTGCCACTATGCGGTCAAAAATAGAATACATTCAGACCGAAGAAAACGGCAAAAAACGTATTCAAAGGATCGGTATGTCACCAATCCAACGCGACGGCATGGAATACGAATTCACGGTATTTTTGGACTTGTCTCTTGAGCATATTGCAACAGCCACAAAAGACCGGACCAGTATGTTTGACGGGCAATACTTCAAACCCGATCAGGGAACCGGCAGAGCCTTGCTGACGTGGCTGAATTCCGGGACGGATTCGCCGGCGCCGCAACCTGTGCAGTGGCCACAGCCGGGCCATGAATATCAGGCACAGACATATGGTCAACAACCTGTATACACTCAGCCGGCGCCAGAACCACCGGCAACCACTTTCCCCGCCTACCATAACGAAATCACCCAATGGTGGCAGGCTGCCGGATGGACGCTCGAACAGTTATCAACTTGGATATTTCAACGATTCCAGCGGCCACCGGCGCAACTGACACATGAGGAATGTCACGCATTAGCGATCGAAATTATGGGCTATGCCCAACAAAAAATGGGAGGACAATAATGAACAGATTTTTTCTAACCGGAAACCTTACCGCTGATCCTACATTTACTCCTGGCCAAGAGGAGTCAAAAAACCGCTGCAATTTCCGCATCGCTTTCAACCATAACAAAGATAAGGCCACATTTTTCAGTTGCACAGCCTGGGGGAAAACCGCTGAACGAGTCAGCAAGTTGACCAAAGGGCAGCGGGTGCTGGTTGTTGGCGATATTGAAGAAAATGAATGGACCGATCAGCAAGGACAAAAACAGCGTGATAAACAGGTAAATGTTCGTGAAGTGGAATATATTGATTTCCCACCTCAAAATCAGCAGCAGCCGGCGAATCAGCCGCCAGCGCCGGGCTACGGAGCTCCACCCGCGGGATATCAACTCTCTGCCGGTTACCCGCCAGCGTCAGGTTATGGAGCGCCACCGCAGGGATACGGACAACCTCCCCAACAATACGCAACGCCTGCACCAGGCTACGGTCAGCCGCCACAGCAGGCCCCGGTGCCACAGTACCAGCAACCGCCTCAGCAGTATGCGGCGCCACCGGTGCAACCGGCGCCAGCTCCGCAACAATATGCGCCACCTGCTCAGCCGTATAACAACAGCGGCCAAGCAGTGCCGTTTTAAATTAAATAGCCCGTCTGGTACGCTGGACGGGCTGTCTTCTACCCTGGGAGGGGTGATTATCACTGTTTCAACTGCGAAGTTATCAAGAAATGCTTATAGAGGGTGCCAGACTGGAATTTCAAAACGGCAAAAAACGCACTTGCATAGTTGGTCCGTGCGGTATGGGCAAAACGATAATAATGGCATGGATGGCCAGTCAGGCCCGAACAAAGGGAAACCGGACACTCTTTGCTGTTCATAGGCAAGAGCTCATTGACCAGTCATCAAAAACGTTTGCCAAATTGAACGTATCCCATGGAATCATTGCCGCAGACTATCCGATAAATTCCAGCGAATGCATTCAAATCGCCAGTATTCAAACCGCAATTCGCCGACTCAATAAAATACCTGAGCCGCAAATCATCATTCTTGACGAAGCGCACCACGCGACTGCTGGCACCTGGCGCAAACTTCTGGCAGCATATCCAAACGCTTTTGTAATTGGTTTGACAGCGACTCCGGCCAGATTGGGCGGCCAAGGATTAGGGGATATTTTTGAATCTCTGATTATTGGTCCCACTGTAAAAGAACTGATCTCCTGGGGAAATCTTGCTCCATATAGGTACTATGCCCCGCCTGTAAAAGCTGATCTTGCAGGGCTCAAAACCGTACGATACGGCGATTATGACCATAAAGAAGTCGCTATGCGAATGGACAGATCCGAAATCATTGGAGATCTAATTGAACAATACAATAAATTCTCCCCTGGAGCTAGAGCAGTCTGTTACTGTGCCAGCGTCGCTCATAGCCAGCACACCGCCGAAATGTTTCGTCAGGCAAATATTCCGGCGCTCCATATCGATGGCGAAACGCCTAAGGCGGCCAGAGATGCGGCAATTCGTGATTTTCGAAACGGCAATATAAAAATATTATGTAATGTTGATTTGATATCAGAGGGTTTTGACGTACCAGCAATGGAGGCCGTTATTTTAGCCAGGCCAACACAGAGTTTGACATTGTATATCCAACAGTCAATGAGGGCTATGCGGCCTGATGATGATAACCCGGGTAAAGTTGCTATCATTATTGATGCAGTTGGCAACGTCTACCGCCACGGCCTTCCTGACGAAGATAGGGTATGGACGTTAGACGGCACCAAAAAGAAAAAATCCTCCAATGAGAAAATGGAATTTCCATTAAAACAATGTCCGAAATGTTTCAGCGCCCATCGGCCAGCACCTGTATGCCCGTATTGCCAATATAAGTACCCTGTCGAAGAGCGCACCGGCCCTGAGCAGCGTGCCGGCGAACTCGCCGAAATCGTTGAGCTCGAGAAAATACGACGTAAAGAAGAGGTACGCAAGGCCAGGGACGTGGTGACCCTTGAGCAGATCGCGCTTGCCAGGGGATATAAACTGGGATGGATACAGAAACAGTGCGAACTGAAAAGAATACCGTTTGGAAAGTAATGTGGAATTGATTGAGGTGAATACTCCATGAATCCATACCTATCCAGTCACGAAAAAGAAAACCTTATCCGCGTATTAGTCATGTATGACGCTATTTGTAATGTTATTGAGGCCTATTCCCGGGTTAAATCAACAGATAAAACACTCCTGGCTGATCTCCGTCATGCTAAAACCAGAATACAAAAAGCCGTCCAGAGACGAGTCAGTTTCCTAGACGAACAAGCCAAATATAATCTGATGTTGGCAGTCGATAAAATCGAATTTATGTTTGTACCGAAGCCGGAGGTTAAGAAGCGTAACGAGGAATTATTACGGTTAAAATCCACGCTGCCAATGCACGTCGATGATTTTTATGACTGGTACAGCTTTGTAATTGATCATACATGCTTGACCTGCCAGCGAACAGATTACGAAGAGTGTCCGGCCCGGCGCGTATTGATGAAATATGAGGTCACGCCTTATAACCCTGGCGCGGTCGGTAGCTGCCAGTATAGTTACGTGCAGCCGGATCAAGGGTTGGGTACCGTAGGTGAAGCGTTGCTGGCGGCGATGAATAAGGGGGCGTGAATAAGTGAACGAGCATTCAATACAAAACCAGATTCGCCTGGCCATATCCAAGCACCGCCTGGGTGTGAGTTTCAGGACCAATGTAGGCGCTGCTTGGCAGGGAGACGTCGAGAAAAATCCGGATGGCACTATTACAATCCGGAACCCAAGGCCGTTCAAGTCTGGTTTGCCTGAGGGATTCAGTGACCTATTGGTAATATCACCGGTTACGATCACGTCCGAAATGATTGGACAAACTTTCGCCCGGGCTGGGTTTCTTGAAGTCAAAACCCCGAAAGGCAGGCCAACGGAAGCGCAGTTAAATTTTATCAAACAGATGACAAACCTCGGCGCCCTCGCCGGCGTGGCCCGGTCGCCCGAAGAGGCTATTCGAATATTGAAAGGAGAGTAATATGCCTGACCTTACAATTAATGAATTCAACGGTAAATACCGGATCAATGACTTTTACCGGCCGATTGCTGAGAAATTAGTCCATAAATTCCCTGAACTTAAACATATTACGGTCGCAAGCATTTTGTTTTTAGACAATACCGAGGGCTCAGGAAAATCAAAGGACAAAATAAGATGTGCTCAAATCGGAACGATTCAAGAAAAATGGTCCGATATTATTTATCAATTTACCGGTAAACGGTTTGACTATTTCATAGAATTTTTTCGGCAAAATACTGAACGACTAACTAAAGAGCAGCTAATCACCGTTGTCTATCATGAACTTGCACACATTGGAACAGATGGGAACATACGGCATCATTCCATAGAGGAATGGGCAAACATCGTTGCAAAATTTGGACCCGATTGGTTGGCGCCTCATTTGGTTATTCCCGACTTGCTCGAAGATGGCTTTCAGTGGGATGGAATACAAAGCCCCAATCTGTTTTCCAGTATTGACGAGCAGATGATAAATATCGTTAAGGCAGCCGTCGAATGGAAACAGGCGAAAGAAAATCTTAAATCCGTTAATTCCGCTGATGAGTTAATAACAAGTACGTTAGCAGAAAACAGCGCGGAAAAGCAATTGATCAACCAAATCAATCAGTACAATGCAAGTATAAAACAAACACCGTGAGCGACGAGACAACCCATCCAAAGGAAGTGATATCCTGAACGCTGAACAATTTCTTTCAGTCATGTTCCAATACGCCGAAACCGGATACACTCAAATATTTTATTTGCCGTCCGCTACGGCCCGGGCGATACCAGTCACGGATTTTTCGAATGTGCCAGCCGCGATCGCTGCTGCTGGACAGCAAGACATTTATTTTTCCCCTGGGATTTGTGCGGAGCCGAAAAATCACAAGCTGGCCACCGACGACATAATAGGCATACCCGGTTTATGGGTAGACATCGATATTTACCACCCGACCACTCACGCCAAACAAAATCTTCCTAAGTCTGTGCAGGAGGCCAGGGCTCTCCTGCCGGATTTTCTGCCGCCGACATTTATCGTTTTCTCGGGATACGGACTTCACGTATACTGGCTTTTCCGGGAGTGCTGGTACTTTGATACCCCGGAGGAGAAAAATCACGCCCAAGAACTCTTGACGCGCATAAAAATATACATCAGTCAGCAGGCAACTGCAGCCGGCTGGCATCTGGACTCAGTACAGGACCTTCCCCGGGTTATGCGGCTACCTGGCACCATGAATATAAAAATCCCTGAGCAGCCGGTCTGGGCTCAGGTTATCGAATACAGTGAGAATAATCGTTACAACCCATCTGAAATTGACGAAATCCTGCCGGTATTGGAGCAGACTGCTGCAACAACATCAAAAACCAGAACAGCAGCGTTTGAGCGCCGGCCGACAGACGGGCCAGCAGAGTACATGCTCAGGAATTGCATGTTCCTGCAGCATTGCCAGTTGAATGCAAAAACAATATCATACGGGGAATGGTTAGCCGCTCTGACCAACATCGTAAGGGCCGTGGACGGAATAGCGGCTGCTCATCAGGTATCCGCGCTGGATCCGGATCGGTATAACCAGGCCGACTGTGACAAAAAAATTGATGAATGTTTGGGACAAATGAACCCGCAGAGCTGCGAATATATCCGGACCACGTTGGGATTCCAAGGCTGTCCACCATGCGGGTGTGACATGCAGGCTCCCTGCGGCTGGTCATTAGGACGGGTGGCGCAGGCCAGGGCGAAAATCCGGAATATTACGGTACCGACTCCGGAAACTGTGTATCAGCCAGAAATACTCGGAGCACTGGCCATACTGGAAAAAGAATCTCCAGCCGAATACGATATATTCTATCAGCGTTTAACCGGCCAGGTCAATAAAAATACATTCCGAAAAGAATTGGCCAAACATAAACGCGAAGCCAAAGCAGAGCAAGCCGGCTTTACCGTTTTGGAAGGCGGTGGTCAGGATGTCCCACCTACCGATCAGAACGGTGACCGATGGCTGGCCAGCTTAGTGCCGGATGTGCCGCTAAATTTAAAATTACCTGGTAGCGGATCCAATTATTCTATGTGGGAGTTTGGCCCGGGCGGAATCAAACTCAAGAAAGAAACTAGCGATGGCGGAATTCAGTATCAGCAGGCAGCATATACGCCAATTATTATTTCAGAGAGAATATCCAATATTGACACCGGTTTAGAAAAAGCCCGTGTGTCATTTAAAACTGATTTCGGTTATTGGCGCCATATCATTGTACCTAAATCAACAATCTATAACACAAAAAACATTGTAAATATATCCAACTCAGGCCCTATTGTAACATCTGAAACGGCTCGAAATCTTGTGAAATGGCTTTCAATGTTGGAAGCGGCCAACAGACATATTATCCCCATACGCCAGGGTGTTGCCAAAATGGGTTGGCGCAATAACGACACAGAATTCATCCTGCCAGGAGTGGCTACTAATTATGCCATTGACATTGGCGATGATGCAGCGGAATCGACGATTTCGGGATTAGGACAAGCCGGAGATTTTGCCCAGTGGATCGGTGTCATGCAGCAACTACGAACCAGAAATAAGGCCCGGTTTATCATGGCGGCGTCATTTGCGGCGCCACTGCTGAAAATTGTTGGCCAGCGATCATTTTTAATACATAACTGGGACACTACGCGGGGTGGCAAGACAGCCACGCTGCACGCAGCGTTAAGTGTGTGGGGTAATCCGGAGGAAATAGCGAAAACATTCGCTGACAGCAAAACCAACATGGAACGGGTGGCCGCATTATTTACGGATTTGCCGCTCGGTGTAAACGAAGACGGCTTGCTTACCGAACGCCAAAAAAATGATATGGATTCCATGATATACATGATTGCCGAAGGTAAAGGCCGCGGTCGAGGAACTAAAGACGGTATACAGAAAACTGTATCCTGGCGTACCATCGCCCTTATGACGGGCGAGGCGCAGATTACCCGCGCAAATAGTCGCGGCGGTATTTTTACACGTCTGATTGAAATCAAGGGCGGTCCGTTAGTTGACGATGATATCTTCGCATCCAATTTGTATCCATTTACCGCGCGAAACTATGGATTTGCCGGCAAGTTTTACATCGAACAGCTACTCCGAACAGACCACAACTGGCTACGAGATACGTACAACAAGACGCGCCTGGCACTTAGGGCGAAATATGCAAACAAATTAGAATCCCACCTTGACGCCATGGCCTGCATAGCATTAGCCGATTATTTAGCCAGTCAACGGATATTTGGCATTCAGGAGGCAGCGGCCGGTGCGGAGGCGATTGCCATGGTAGAAAAAATCATTGATGAAATTATCACCAAGGCCGAGGCCAGTGAATCGGAACGGGCGTGGGAATGGTTGCCGGATTGGCTGGCGGCGAACGAAAACAGATTCCAGGGTTTCGACCAAAGCAAATACATCGGTGAAGTTTTTGGATACAGAGAAAGCGGTAAAATTTTTATTATAAAAAATATATTAGTCAAGGCACTTAAAGACGAAGGGTTTAACTCCAATAAGGTATTGAGTGCTTGGGCGGACGAGAAGAAATTTCCTTGTGATGTCTTGAACGGCAAAAGAACATTTGGGATAAGAAGCAGCAGAGAAATAAATAATTCAAGGCCGTATGTGATTTGTATTTATCCTGAAACAGTGAAAAGTTAGACAGAGTTAGACGTAAGTTAGACGGCAAGTTAGACGTCGACGAAGCCTTGATTTATCTATATTTATATACATATGTCTAACTTGTCTAACTATATTTATATATATAAAGAGATACCACCCTACCACCTTATCTCATTATGATAAAAGGTATAAGGTATAAAAAATATATAGAAATATATGTTTTTAAGTTAGACAAGTTAGACGGATTGCCTTTAAAGCCTTATACGGCATGGGTTTGAAGGCGTCTAACTTAATGTCTAACTCCGTCTAACTCGTCTAACTTTTATTATGAACTAAAGGAGGTATCCGCTAAATGCAACTCTACGACTATATAAAACCGAATCCACCAATACCACCAAAACCGCCTGACTTATTCGCCGGTATGGGATACGTATATGAGGACCTTTGCGAAATGTCACCAGGCGACAGCAAATTGTGGATTGAGTTGTTTGCAATTGCTGCTGGTATGAATCATGATTTAGCTCGTCGATTAGAATATGTCCGAGGCGTGGGAGCGTGGCTAAAACTGGATGATAGGTTTGGATTTACGATTCAGCCTATCATAGATCCGAGAGGAGCACTGGGATGGACGTCGTACGAGCACTACGACCAGCATGGCAGACATCAACTGTCAGTATATACCCGGGAGATTATCCAATGTCTATCAGAGTTGCGAAAACGGTTTGATAATGGGAGGATACGATAACTAATAAGGATTAATATAGAAGTGAGGTTCGACATAATGTCGAGCGGTAATATTCGATATTTTTTAGGAGGAATTTTGCTATGAATAATTTGCAAATCTTTGATAATCCTGAATTTGGACAAGTACGTATGATAGAAATCGACGGTAAACCTTATGCGGTGGGCAGTGACGTTGCCAAAGCATTAGAATATGCAATCCCCCACAAAGCCGTTCGTGATCATTGCAAGGGTGTTCTAACTTGGAACATCCCTACAAGCGGAGGGGAACAACAAGTTTTAGTTATTCCCGAAGGGGACATTTACCGCCTAATTATCAAAGCGGCTGATCAAAGTCAAAATCCTAGAATTCAAGAAAAAGCAGAACGGTTCGAAAGATGGTTGTTTGACGAAGTTTTACCTTCTATTCGTCAAACTGGACAATATTCTACTAAAATAATTCCCGAATCCCTTAAAAACGAACTGCTTGAACATGATCCAACATCATACCTGATTGTAATGCAGCACACTCTGCCTAATAACAGCCCATTAACCCAGGAAATACAAAAAATAGTTGCCTGGCACCAGGAGCTTAATGCCAATTCCATTCAGTGTCAGGTAGGCTTTCGTAATCACAAAATTGGCTACGTATGTTTCGAAGAATTATTCAAACAGTATAAAATACCAATTGGCTATTGGTATTGCGTTCTTAAAGATTCCGGCTATCTCAATGATATTCAAACCGATTACAACATAAGACGCGGTCCTGTCTTTGAAACTCATCTGACAGATAAAGGCCGCAATATTGGCGGCGAAGAAGTCAAGCATGCTAAAAAACCTAAAAATAAGTCTGGCGGCCTCAATTATGCTTATCGTTTTCCTGAATTAAAAATTTTAGAGCTGTTTGGGCGCAGTATGACCAGCAGTGATAAGGAACTTGAGGAACTAAAGAAAATTGCGGGCGCAAAGGTTAAAGATTATACTGCTCCAATTGCCGCCGTCTTGGAAACTGCAGAAAAATATAAAAACGTTAGAAAGCTGGCGCGGCTTGGATGGTATTAATTTGACGGGAGGGGTAGTGTGAACAAACAGGATATCATAAAACTTGCGGCTGAAACAGCAGTACAAAAAACACTTGAGACGTTGGATCAGGAGCGAAAAAAACAAATTAAGTCGCGGCATGATCAGCGATTGCGGAATACTCGGCTACTACTCCGAAATTACAATATGCTTAAAGACCATTGCGAAAAATCGGTGTATAAATTACAACAAGCGGCGGGAGCAGAAAATGCAATTGATATTCTAGACGCGCTTAATCGGTGCAGTGGTGATGTGTATATTGAGTCAATTAAAAACAGTGTGGCCAGAACGCACGTTATTATTACTCATATTGACGAGATGCTAAAAATGTATAAAATTTACTGTGACAAATCTGATAAAGAAGAGGATAAGCGCAGGTATCGGGTGTTATGTGCTGCTTATTTCAAAAAGCAAAAGGTTGAGGACATATGTCAGCAAGAAAATATTGATCGTCGGACGTATTTTCGTGACACTAATGACGCAATTGAAAAGCTAAGTGCTTTAATATTCGGCTTTGACGGGCTTTACGACGTGTCACAAACGTGTCATTGATATGTCACTTTTACCGTGTTAATATGATATTGTGGAATACTTATAAATGACGAGCCGCTTACGAACGTAGGCGGCTTTTGTATAGGCAAATGATAGGCTGCAAGAAGGAATTTATTACTTTTTGCCGAAAAGTGTATAAAAATGGTAAAGGTGAGATGGTGCCGCTATATGGATAATATTGAGCTTCGGGTGTATATTTTGGGATGGAAAGAAAGCGAACGACGGTTAGAAAACTTTATTAACTTAAATGTTAACGTAGATGGTTTTGAAAAATGTATGGTACATACAAGTTATGGAGAAGAAACTGTGCATATAGCTATTCTTAAATTCAAAACAAAAAACTTTAATAAAGAATCTGTTTTAAAACAGCTTAGAGATATTAACCTAAAAATAGAAGCGGTATTTGATTGTAAAAATAATTAGCGTCCTCCGGGACGCTTTTTCTTATGTCTAAAATGAGGTGACATCAATGCCACACTATTGCAATGAAACAGAATGCAAATACTGGGAAGATCAAGAGTGTATTGCTGGGAAAGTCTATCACGTTGATCGGCGTTGTATCACCTTCAGACGCAGACCCCGTGGCGACAACTACCGTGAGCTTATGCGCCCTGCTGCCGGCATCTGCCATCGTGAGCGTGGGAGCATGCGGAGGGAGAGCAGGGAAATATTGAAATAGTCATGGGTCCTTCTGGCAATCAAGCGGCTTGCGGTCGCTTGCGAGCCCAAAAATTTCCTAGCTAACATAAAATTTTTCGGACATTTACTTACGGGGGGGGTGCTTAGATGCCTCTTCAAGTTATCAAAGATCTTAGTGAGATTTTAACAACATCAGACGGCCTAGCAGGCTGCATCGGCTTGTCCCGGCCGCGGGTTATTCAGTTGGCCAACGAGGGTATTCTTGATCGCGACAAAAATAGTAAATACGTGGTCGCAGACAATATCAAGCGCTATATTGATTACATAAAAAATGGCGGAAAGACAACTCAGTCCAGCGACGAGTTTCAAGCTGACTATTGGGAAGAAAAAGCGATACATGAGAAAGCCAAGCGCGAGCTGACCGAAATTAAATTAGCCAAAATACAGGGTAAAATGCATGACGCAAGAGATGTTGAATTGGTAATGACCGAAATGCTTATTAATTTGCGCACGCAATTGCTGGGGCTACCCAGTAACTTAGCGCCACAGCTGGCAGGGAAAACTCAGGAAGAAATTTATGACATGATGAATCGTGAAATTGAATCTAAGTTGAATGAGCTTAGAGATTATTCGCCGGCGCTCTTTGAAGGAGAGTGTCTAGAAAATGATACAGCAGAAGACGATTGATTTATTTCGAAAAATATTTAAAAAGTCGCTTGCTCCAATACCGAAAACTACGGTTAGCGAGTGGGCGGACAGCTATCGGGTATTATCTTCTGAGTCATCCGCTGAGCCAGGACGCTGGCGGACTGACCGCGCACCGTACCAACGCGAAATTATGAACTCGTTTACGACAACTGGCATCCACAAGGTAGTCGTAAAATCAGCTAGCCAGATCGGTAAGTCTGATATTATGAACAACGTCATTGGCCGGTTTGCTCATATCGATCCAGGGCCAATTATGATGATACAGCCGACCATCGATTTAGCAGAAGATTATTCGAAAAGCCGTATATCGCCAATGATACGAGATACAAAAATATTAACCAATTTATTTTTTGATGCAAAATCAAGAGATGCCAATAACACGATTTTGAGCAAGCTGTTTCCCGGCGGCCGCTTAATTATGTGTGGTGCAAACAGCCCTGCCGGGCTTGCCAGCCGGCCAATTCGAGTGCTGCTCGCCGATGAAGTTGACCGGTTCCCCGCCAGTGCCGGCACTGAGGGCGACCCGGTGGATCTGGCCGCCAAGCGTATGACGACTTTCTGGAATTGGGTTATGGGGCTTTTCTCTACACCCACGGAAAAAGGCGCGTCGCGCATTGAAACTGAGTATATGGCCGGCACGCAGGAGGAATGGCAACACGAATGTCCTAACTGTGGTGAGTATCATTTAGTGACCCATCGCCATATGGAACATGAGTATGATGAAAAGAAAAATGATGACGGTACCAAGTTTGTAATGGTGCACTCGGTAAAATGGCGTTGTCCCGATTGCGGTCATTCGTTTGATGAACAAACAATCAAAAACACCGCGCAAAAATATGTTATGCATAACCCGGAAGCCTTGGAAAACGGTATCCGGAGCTTTTTTGTAAACTGCTTCGCCTCGCCCTGGCTCAAATGGAAAGACATCATCAGAGAATATCTTGAAGCTAAGGGCGACCCTGAACGGGAAAAGGTTGTATTTAATACCCGTTTTGGTGAAACATATGAACGCAAAGGCAATTTTGAAGATGAAACTGTATTTTTAAAACGTCGTGAATCCTACCCCGCCGCCTTGCCGGACGAGGTATTGTTATTGACGGCCGCTGTTGACGTGCAGGACAACCGCCTGGAATATGAAATCTGCGGCTGGGGCGAGGGTGAGGAAAACTGGGGCATTAAAAAAGGTGTCGTTTTAGGAATCCCGGATAATCCGGCAACATGGGCTGAACTAGATCAGCAGCTCGACCGGCCATATCGGTTTAAAAACGGTACCGGATTAATTGTTGCGAGGACTTTTATTGATTCTGGCGGTCATTACACCAAAGAAGTTTACAAATACTGTTTTGCTAACATACATAAAAACCGTTTTGCGATTAAAGGCGTATCGGGACATGGTATTCCGCTAATTTACAAAATATCTGCGGTGAAAGAATACGGTATTCCACTTGTTTTAATCGGTGTTGATAGTGGGAAACAGTATGTTATGGACAGGTTATCCATCGAACAACCAGGGCCGAAGTATTTTCACTACCCGCTTGATGACGAAAAAGCGGCAAAACTCCAAGAATTTGTTCAAAATTCCGGTATAAACCTGCCGGAATTTTTATTTATGCGAGGCTACGACCAGTTTTACTTTCGTGGACTGCTCGCAGAGCAGCTTGTCCCGCGGATCGTCAAGGGCCGGACGGTCATGGTATGGGAAAATGTGTCGCAGGACAAACGAAATGAGCCGCTTGACTTGCGTGTGTATAACCTAGCTTGCCTGCACAGCATCAATCCTGACTGGCAGGCGTACAAAAAGCTGATTTTAGGCGGCAAAGAGCTGGCAAAACCGGCCGAAAATGACCAAAAACCGCCCGAAAAGCGATACGGTTATATCAAAAAAGCGAATATTTTCTAGCAAAAAAAAGAAGGTGAGAAAGTGGCCAGTATACAGGAAGAACGCTTGCAAGCGTACCTTGACGCGGAGAAAAAGGCGCTGAGAAGTCAGGAAGTGACTATCGGCAGTCGTCGGATACGTCGGGCGGAACTGAGCCAAATTGGCGCAAGCATCAATAATTTGCTGTCCGCAGGTGTAGGATCAACGGACTTTTCGCCCGGAAGCCGTTCAAAACGTGTCATATTGAGAGATTTATAGGGGGATTGGGTAATGAAGCATAAAAAGCGCAATCGGCAAAAAGCAAGATTACCTACTGCACCGATTCAGCCGAGCGGTACGGTTATAACCCGTCAGATTATCAACACGGGCTATTCTGAACACGGTGCAAGCTACACAAAAGGCAGCCTGGCAGGTTGGCGGCCAATTCGAAGTAGTCCACAATCTGACATTGATGTTAATTTAAGCACACTACGGGCCCGGTCGGCTGACCTTGTCATGAGCGCGCCGGTAGCATCCAGTGCGATAAATACGTCGCGGACAAATGTAATTGGTGCAGGACTTCAATTAAGTCCGAAACCGAAGTACAAATTATTGGGCATGACAGCGGCAGAGGCCGAGGAATGGGCAAAAGCCGTCAAAGAAGAATTTGAGTTATGGGCAACCAGCAAGTTTTGTGACGCACTGCGCAAAAACAACTGGTATGATATGCAAGATATTGCTTATATTTGCTACATGATTGACGGTGATAGCTTTGCGGTATTTAAATACCGGCCGCCAGTACCGGGAATGCCGTATAGCCTGCGTATCCAGCTCATTGAGGCGTCTCGCGTGTGCAATCCGAATGTACAAAGCGTCTTTGACGCGATATCGCCGTACGATATGACAGTCAGAAACCTGGATAATGGTAATCGTATCATTAACGGCGTTGAGGTTGACGACGACGGTGCGGTTGTCGCATATTGGGTGTGCAACCGTTACCCATATGATCCAACAAATATGTCCACGCTGTCGCAGTGGCAGCGTGTGGAAGCCTTCGGGCCGCTGACTGGACAACCGAATATCCTGCAGATTTGTCATGATGAACGTCCCGAGCAATATCGGGGCGTTCCTTATTTGGCACCGGTATTGGAAGTAATAAAGCAGGTTGGCAGATATACGGATGCTGAATTGACTGCGGCAATCATAAAGTCGTTTTTTTCACTGTTTTTTAAAGAGCAGTTTGTATCAAACGGGCAATTTCCTTTACAACCGGTGTTTGGGCAGCATGAGCGTATAATTTTAGACCCGAATGCGTTTGAATTAGGGCCTGCAACACTGAATGTATTGCCGCCGGGTTATGATGTCACTTCGGTGGATGCGCAGAGGAGTTTGTCGACGTTTGAACCGTTCACCCGGGAATTGATTAAGCAGGTCGGGGCAACTCTGGAACAGCCTTATGAAGTCTTGATGAAGGCGTTCAATTCCAGTTATTCTGCCAGCCGTGCGGCGCTCTTGCAGGCTTGGGCGGCGTTCAAGACGCGCCGGGTATGGTTTTCGCGTGATTTTTGCCAGCCGTGTTATGAAATATGGCTAGCGGAATCGGTTGCAATCGGCCGGATAAAAGCGCCCGGCTTTTTTACTGATCCGCTTAAACGCAAAGCGTGGAGTAATGCGGAATGGTATGGTCCGGTTATGGGTGTTCTTGATCCTGTCAAAGATGCCGAAGGGGCGGCGCTCAGGGTGCTATATGGTTTTAGCACCCGTGAAAAAGAAGCTGCCGAAATGACCGGCACGTCATGGAATGAAAACGTCGAACGACTGGCAATCGAGCAACAAACGATGAAAAGCCTCGAAATTCCCATTGTCACAACAACAGTTTCTAAAACTACACAAGCAATACCGGAGGAAGGAGGTAATCAAAAACAATGAAATTCTGGAATTTTAAGAACAGTGCTGATGGCGAAAGCGCTGACTTATTACTCTATGGACCAATTTCAGACACCACATGGTGGGGAGATGAAGTCACACCGGCGCAATTTGCCAGTGATTTGGCTGCGTTAGGCGGGAAACAGGTAAACGTCAGGATCAATAGTCCAGGTGGCGACGTATTCGCTGCGCATGCGATTTTTAATCAGCTTGCCACGTATTCTGGCGAAGTTACGGTATATATTGACGGCTTAGCCGCTAGTGCGGCTACTATTGTTATGATGGCCGGCAAAGTTATCATGCCGTCAAATAGCATGATCATGATTCATAACCCGGCAGTTGGCCTGTTGGGATACTATGACTACGACCAGATGATGAAAATGGCTGCTGATTTAGAAATTGTCAAGCAAAGCATTATGAACGCTTATAAGACAAAAAGTCATTTGGACGATAAGAAATTGTCCAAGCTCATGGATGATGAAACCTGGATGACTGCCGAGATGGCTAAAGAATATGGCTTTGTTGATGAAGTTACAGGTGCCAGCAATGTCGTAAACATGGTAATGGACGACAGTTTTTTACTTGTTAACTCAGTGCGTCATGATCTGGGTCGACTGAAAAATGTCGGTCAGTTGCGGCAATTAGTAAATAAAATACAGCCAATGCCGGCTAAATCGAAGGAGGAAAAATCGGTGGAAATCAAAACAATCGATGACTTGAAAAAGGCCTACCCTGATCTGGTAAATCAACTGAAAGACGAAGTCATTAAAAATGAAAAGGATCGCCTATCTGCATTGGACGCGCTGGACGACCCCAAAAACGCCGCTGTGCATGCTATTATTGACGATGCCAAAGCTAGCGGGAAAACGGCTGAAGAAGTTAAGCCGATCGTGGATATTGTTAAAAAACATGCTCCCGCAACTGATGTCAAAGACGGACAGGATTTTATGATAAAAGTAATAACTGATAATAAAAATTCCGGCGTCGATGGCATTAAAGCCGATGGCGGTGGACAAGTAGATAGCAAGCAAGAAATGGCTGCGGCTATTAATCTTATATCAGGAATCATCAATAAAAAGCATGGGAGGACTGATAAATAATGGCTGAATTGGTAAATACCGTTGATACTTACGAATATGACGGCTTAATTGCCGGAACTGATCCTGCCATATTTACTGCAAACGAAATCATTGCCACTGGCACCGGAGTTCTGCCTCGCGGAAGAGTGCTTGGCAAAGTAACTGCTACCGGTAAATTGGTGTCGGTAGACAGTACGAAAACCGACGGCAGTGAAAAACCGTATGCGATTTTAGCGTATCCGGTTGATGCAACAAGCGCTGACGTTGTTGCCACGGTCTATAAGTCAGGAGTTTTTAACCGTGAAAAACTATCTTTCGGTGGTACGGATACCGCATCTCAACACGAGGACGCGTTGCGTGACCTCAATATCTATCTGACCAGTGTGAAGTAAAAAATAAGGAGGAATTAATAATGCCTATCAATATTAACGATACCAGACTGCTTTTAGCTGCTCTTGGACAAAGCTATCCCCCGTCTACGCTATTGCGGGATACATTTTTCCCAAACATCCAGACATTTCCTACAAAGACTGTAATGATGGATTACCGGAAAGGGAATCGCATGATGGCGCCATTTGTTACCAAAGGCGTAAGCGGCGTAAACGTCGAACGCGGTAGATTTACTACCAAAGAATACGAACCCCCTATGATGGCGCCGCAGCGTCCCACTACGGTTGCCGATATTGAGAATAGGGCATTTGGTGAAAATGTATTTTCATCTAGAACACCGGAGCAGCGCGCAATGGAGTTGCGTGCGAGAGATATGGCAGAACTTCAGGACATGAATACACGCCGCATTGAATGGATGTGCGCTCAGCTAATGTTGTTTGGTCAATTTGAAGCCGCCGGCTATGCCGATGATGGGAAAACACAGATTATCGATACGATCACCTATTCTGATTGGACTCAGAAATTAACTCTTACCGGGTCAGATTGTTGGTTAGCAACTGATGGAAAGACTCCGCAAGGTGATCCTTACAGCGTTTTGGAAGAAATGTCTCAGACTATATCTCGAAACAGCGGGCGAATTCCGGAGGTGGCAATTTTTAGTTATAAAACTAAGAATGCCCTTATCAATAATCCATCGCTCCAAAAAATTCTGATGATTCCAAGCCGGGATAATATGACTCTTATGAGCATTCAGCCGCGTATTACCGTACCAGGCGTTGTCAGAGTTGGCATTATTGAAAGCCTGAATCTTGAGCTTTATGCTTATGACGGTATTTATCAGGATGATAACGGAACGATACAACAATATATTCCGGACGGTTATGTCATCATGGGCGTTCCCGGTCGGGGTTCGCAATTATTTGGAGCAATTACGCAGTTGGAAAATGATGAAGAGTTCCGGACTTATGAAGGCGCCTATGTGCCGAAGGTTTGGAGTGAAAAAGGAAAAGACGTTAGAATGATCCGCGTGGCCAGCAAGTGTGTTCCTAAACCTGAATTTATCGATGATTGGTATACTTTAAAAGCATTTTAATTGCCGGTAAGCCGGTAAAGGAGGAAATACTTTGGATTTATATATAAAGCAGTTTAAAGTACGCTACCAGGGCCAAGATTACGGTCCTGGTAGTGTACTCTATGGCGTACCCGACGCCCTAGCAAAAAAGTTGGTAGACGAGAGCAACGGTGCAATTGAGGCGTTGTCTGCTCAGAACGGTGCGAAGGTTGTTCCCGATCCTGCTGCCGAGGTTAAAGAAAGCACAGTCAGTCTGCCGTCCGTTGATCCGGCCCAAACAGTGAAAGGTAAATAACTATGAGCCTGCTAAACGATGACCTCGATGTATTTTTTGACCTGGACGAATTCGCCGAGATGCATAACATAAATGGCCAGAACATGGTATGTATTATTGACCAACACATCAGCAAGCAATATCGCATGAATTATGATGGCCTATTTATGCGGCAGGTTGTATTGTTTGTCCGTGAATCTGATTTAGGTTATCGCCCAGACTATGATCAGCGCATGACAATCGATGATAAATGGTACACAGTTATGGAGTGTGTTAATAATAACGGCCTGCTTGAAATCACGTTGGGGGCGAATATGGCATGATAGAATTATCTGCCGAACAGTTAGAACGCGCACAGAAGCTTCTTGGACATATTCCCGGCGCTGTGCCTAAAGCGATAGCAAACGCAATCAACCGGGCAGCGGAAGGCGGCAGGACGGATGCTGTAAAAAAGACGCGGGAAGTATATACTATTTCCCCGTCTCGCATTAGGGAAACGATGGAGATCCGCAAGGCGCAAACCAGTAACTTGTCGGCGGCTGTTATCTCTCGCGGCCAGCCAAGAGCGCTGTCTTATTTTAAAATAAAACCGAGTAAGCCTACCAAACGTCGTCCCAAGGATGGCGTGTATGCTCAAGTTAAGTATGGAGCAGGCGGGATTATAGCAAAATCATTTGTAGCAAAAATGGCCAATGGCCACATTGGTGTATTTAATCGAAGTGCGGTTAAATACATGAAAGATCAGGGACCGCGGCCCAAAAAGCGGGGCGCAGGAAACACCAAGGGTAGATTTGCAATAGACCAACATTACGGCCCATCTGTTCCCCAGATGCTAGGCAATCAATCGGTTATTAAATTCGTCGAAGAAGGCGCTAAGCGCCGGCTCGATGAACGACTCGACCACGAGATTAACCGAATACTGCGAGGTTATGGAAAATGAGTACTCCGTTACTATTAGTTGACGAACTGTGTACCGTTGCCCAGGCGGCCACGGCGGATTTAATGCTGGAAACAGAGTCTGGAACTCTTGTACCAGCCAGGGTAATCCCCGGCTTTCTTGACGAAGATGAGCCTAAACCCGGCAAGCCGCCCGATGATACTCTGCCAGTACCTTTCCTTATTGTCCGCTACCTTACAAGTGAAGATACCGGACAAGGCGGCACAGCGACAGTCAAGTTCATCGCAACAACTTACTCAAAGCATGGACAAGGCTGGCGTGATCCGCTGGAACTATTAGAGCGAATTCGCCAAGGTCTATTAAAAAATCGGACGGTAGCGAAAAAATTTTGGCTTGAGTTCCCCATTAAGTGCGAAATGCCAGAGGATAGGCCTTGGCCATATTCGGTTGCATGGATGACAACCAACTGGACAATCGCACAACCAATAGAGGAGGTCGACTATGGCGACGAATACTTCAAAGACTAAAGAGGCCGCACCGGCCGCAAAACCGGAGCGGCTTATTTATTGCGGTCCTAATATCCCAGGTGGAATACTGCAGCGATATACCGTGTTCAAGGGAGGATTGCCGGAACATCTTGGCAGTCTCTTTGAGAAGTGTCCGGCGGTCAAGACGCTGTTTGTTCCTGTGACCGACCTGGCGAGATCTGAGCAGGCGATTGCCACAAAAGGCACGCCGGAAAATATTAATTTCAACCAAGTCTTAGAGTTCACCATGAAAGGTGGTGCTAACTAATGAGCTATAAACACGGTATTTATATCTATGAGGTCCCGACGTCGGTCGTGCCGCCGGTGAGAACAAGCACCGGCCTGCCTGCTGTGTTTGGTACGGCGCCGCTTCATCTTGCGACAAGCCCGGCGCAGGTTAATAAGCCGGTGCTCTGCTACACTTATAAAGAAGCAGTTGACGCCTTCGGTTATTCCGATAAGTGGGATCAATACACTCTCTGTGAGTTTATTAAATCGCATTTCGCGCTATTCAATGTAGCTCCTGTGGTCCTGGTCAATGTTCTTGATCCGGCAGTGCACAAAACGACCGTGACGAGCGCGACAGTGACGCTTACGTCCGGGGTAGGGAAAATCAACGATGACGTTTTACTCGACAGCTTGATAGTGAAACTCGAAGCCGGCGGTACAGCACTGGTGAAAGACACCGATTATACTGCCGCTTTTGACGATGATGGCAATGTGGTAATAACCCGTCTTTCGACCGGAGCGATACCGGCTAATCAGACGTCACTTGTCGCGACTTATGACAAGCTCAACCCGGCTGCGGTAGATGCTAGTGATATTATCGGCGGCGTGGACGTTGTCACTGGCGCATATGAGGGCCTGGAGCTGGTCAACCAGATTTATCCCATGTTCAGACTTATCCCCGGCATGATACTTGCCCCGGGCTGGTCGTATGACCCTGCGGTGGCGGCCGTCATGGTTGCAAAGGCGTCGAATATCAATGGCCATTTTAAATGCATTGCCCTTACCGACGTGCCGACTGATACGGTAACTAAATATTCCGACGTGGCCGCTTGGAAGAACACTAACAACTATACCAGTGCTCGTCAAGTTGTTTGCTGGCCGAAGGTCAAACTGGGTGATGAGCAGTATCATCTGTCTACCCAGCTGGCAGGCGTCATTTGCAAGACTGATGCTGACAATGAAGATATACCGTATGTTAGCCCGTCCAACAAATCTTTGCAGGCCAGCGGGGCGGTACTGAAAAACGGCACAGAGGTTTTCCTTGGCCCCGACCAAGCGGCATATCTCAACGGCCAAGGTATTGTTACCGCGCTCAATTTCAGCGGCGGCTGGAAGGCATGGGGCAACAGAACAGGGGCATATCCGGCAGTGACTGACCCCAAAGACGCGTTTATTCCCATTCGCCGGATGTTCGACTGGATCGCCAATACGCTGGTGCTCACCTTCTGGCAGAAAGTCGACTTTCCCATCAATAAGCGGCTGATTGAGACGATCGTGGACAGCGCTAACATTTGGCTGAATGGCCTTGCAGCGCGGCAGTTCATCCTTGGTGGCCGGGTTGAATTCTTGAAAGATGAAAACCCCGTCACCGATCTTATGGATGGCATTGTCCGGTTCCACGTTTACGTTACGCCGCCGTCCCCGGCGCGGGAAATCGACTTTATTGTCGAGTACGACCCGAAATATCTTGAAACACTGTTTAGCTAAGGAGGTGCAGTGAATGAACCCGGTACCAGAAAAATTAATTAATTTCCGCGTATATCAGGACGGCATTGATCTTCTAGGTGTCGCAGACGTTCAACTGCCGAGCATTGAGCCGCTTACAGACACAGTGAAAGGCGCTGGCATTGCTGGTGAGGTAGATAGCCCAGTACTCGGACACTTCGGCAGCATGACATTAACTTTGAACTGGCGTACAATAACCCGTCCGCTCGTTGGGTTAGCACAACAAAAAGCTCACTCACTCGACCTACGCGGCGCTATTCAAGTTTATGATGCAGGCTCAGGTGAATATATTACACAGCCACTAAAAGTAGTAGTTAAGGCCGTTCCTAAAAAAACAGACCTCGGTAAATTAGATGTCGGCGCCGGCGGCGATGCATCGAATGAATTTGAAGTGGTGTATATAAAAATTAAATTGAACAATGAAGTATTGGTTGAAATTGACAAGTATAACTACATCTGCAGTATCAAAGGTTTCGACTATCTGGCGGCCGTGCGCGAGGCATTGGGGCTAATTTAAAAATTTAAGGGCCGCATTCCAAATGGACTGCAGCCCTAGTTCTATTGTTTTGTTTCACTTTGGCTGTAATTTTTCCACCAATATATATTTTTAAATCTAATAAGAAAATAAAGCATTCCTGGAATGCAGCCTATCCAAAAGCCAATTTCGCTATTTAAACCGAGCTTAGCAAAGGCTACGGACACAAAAGAGCCAGGGACCATGCCGGCA
The DNA here is from genome assembly GCA_041428575.1 of Sporomusaceae bacterium ACPt. Classification (GTDB taxonomy): domain Bacteria; phylum Bacillota; class Negativicutes; order Sporomusales; family Sporomusaceae; genus Sporomusa_D; species Sporomusa_D carbonis. The sequence goes on along the minus strand of CP155570.1, from coordinate 2,122,586 downwards.
ACATAAGAAAATCCGAAGACTACAGCAAAGAGGAATAGTCTGAACACTATCTCAATAATATCAAAGAGCCTATCCACGTGGTTGCCCCCTTTCCCTCTCACTATTAGTGTATGACAATTTTTAAAAAAAGAAAATAGTAGGAGGAATTTCGCATGAACATAATTTTCAAAAAGCCTGTTAATTTTGAAGGTGTTGAACACTTATCTATTGATTTGAATTTTGATGCACTTACAGGCAAAGATTTATTAAAGGCAGAAGCGGAAGTTCGCGCTATGGGTGATCGGACGCCGGCAGTATCTTTTTCAATGAAATACCAAGCTGCTGTTGCTGCTCAGGCCGCGAAAGTGCCCGTCGAGATGATTTTGTCCTTGCCTGCCAGAGAGTTTTCGCGAGTTACTATGTTGGTACAGAATTTTTTATTCAACGAGGACTAGGCGAGCAACCGGGGAAGGTGATCCGAAAAGTTTGCTTAGGACTATGCGCCAATATAAATTCATCACTTGAGTTTTGGTTAGACCTTTCGTTAGATGAACTGGAAGAATGGGTAGCCGATGTTCGAGCAATGAACCGGAGGAGGTGACGCCATGGCAAAGACGTTTGAAATGATGTTCAACATTGCGGCTAGACTAAGTTCGGGCTTTACATCTGCTTTTTCATCGGCAAGTTCGGTTATGGCGCGAACACAGTCAGAAGTTATCGGACTTAAAGTAAACTTAAAAATACTCGATGAGTCATATAAGAAAGGGGTAATTAGCGCTCAGTCCTATACTAATGCCCATAAGCTAATGTCGGCGGAGCTAAACAAAGTCGTTAAAGCGCAGGAGCGACTTGGACGGGCAATGTCCATGCGAAAGTCATTAGAAGATGGCAAGCAAAAGTTTCGCGATAATATTTGGAATACAGCCGAGACAGCGCTGACTGTTGGCGCTCCAGTCGTGGCCGCAATGAAGTTTGAATCAGCTATGGCAGATGTGCGCAAAGTTGTCGATTTTGATACACCAGAGCAATTTAAGGAAATGGGTAATGATATTACCGAACTTTCCAAGCGTATACCGATGGCAGCAGATGAACTGGCTAAAATAGTAGCGGCAGGCGGGCAATCAGGGATAGCCCGGGAAGACTTACTAAAGTTTGCTGAAGACTCTGCTAAAATGGGGGTCGCTTTTGATGTAACCGCGGAACAAGCCGGCCAGATGATGGCGCAGTGGCGAACTGCATTTAGAATGAACCAAAGTGAGGTTGCATCATTAGCGGATCAAATAAACTATCTTGGTAATACTACTGCCGCGTCTGCGCCCAAAATTTCTGAGGTGGTTACTCGTATTGGCCCGCTTGGCGAAATTGGCGGAGTGGCCGCTGGACAGATAGCTGCGCTTGGCGCAACTATGGTGGGTGTTGGTATCCAAGAAGAAATTGCTGCGACAGGGATTAAGAACCTTGTGTTAGGTATGGTTGCAGGTGAAGGTGCTACCAAGAGTCAGGCAGAGGCGTTTGCAGCTCTCGGCTTGAACGCTGCTGATATGGCAAAATACATGCAGGAAGATGCACAAGGCGCTATTTTGACAGTACTTAAAGCCCTACAGCAGTTGCCGAAATACCAGCAAGCATCTGTTCTTTCGGATTTATTTGGCAAAGAGTCCATTGGAGCTATCTCACCACTTTTAACCAATTTGCAGGCGCTTGAAGATAACTTTGCCAAAGTAGCTGATAAAACTAAATATGCTGGCAGTATGCAGGCTGAGTTTGACGCAAGGTCAGCTACAACCGAAAACAAGCTGCAACTTATGAGAAATTCAATGAATGCAGTAGGGATAACGCTCGGTAACATTGTTTTGCCAGTGTTAGGAACTTTTGCAGAAAAGCTATCAGGTTTGTTTTCGACAATTGAAGAGTTGTCTAAAAAATATCCTAATTTAACGAATGCCCTTGTGCTCGGCGTTGGTGGCATCATGGCAGCGACAGTGACCTTTTCGGCCCTCGGATATATAGCTATGGGGCTAGTTTTACCTTTTATGACGGTATGGGAATGGATGACAAAAATTAAAGCTGCCAACGAGGCAGCTACCGTTGCTACAAAATCATATACAGTTGCTTCCCGCGTTGCCACTATAGCACAGTGGCTGTGGAATGCGGCGTTAACCGCAAATCCGATTGGTTTAGTCATTGTAGGAATAGCCGCACTGATAGCTACCGGTTATTTATTGTATAAAAACTGGGATTTGATAAAACAAAAAACAGAAGAGGTTTGGGCCGCAGTATCAAATTGGTTTGGCAACGCATATCAGGTTGCAACTCAATTTATTCACGAGCTTCCAGACAGGATTGCTTACGGTATTGGCTATGCTATAGGGTTTATAGCAACTTTGCCAGAGCGAGCAGCGTATTATTTCCAATATGCCTCAATTGTGGCTGGGCAGTGGGCTAGTGCATTAGTTACAAATGTAATAGGTTTTCTAGCTACATTACCAGATAACGCCGCTACTACATTTAGTACATTTTTGTCATCAGCACAACAATGGGCAATGGATGTTTATAATTCGATTGTTGAATGGTTTATGCAAATACCAGACAGGATTTTAGAAGTCTTTAATCGAGCATTAAGCTATTTTGATAATCTCAAAAACCGTGTTAAAAATTTTGCTGCTAACATTGGTGTAAGTTTTTCCGCAGGAGCTACGGCTGGAAGTTTTGGTTTGAGTACCCAAATAGCTTCAAATGCTGCAGGTGGTATTTATAGCAAAGGTGCGTTTTTAACTACCTTTGCAGAAGATAGCGCGGAAGCGGCTATTCCCCTTGATGGCAGTCCCCGGGCATTGTCGTTATGGGCTCAGGCTGGCGAGATGCTTGGTGTCAGATCGGCGGGCGGTACCGGTGACATCAATGTGACTTTCGCACCGGTAATCCATGCTACCGGCGGCAACGTGCAGGAAATTCGCCAGATGCTTAAAGCAGCCGAAGATAAATTGGTTGAACGCTTAGAAGCAATTCAGCGCCAGCAACGGAGGGTTAGCTATGCGTAACTACACCACCGCTCAGGGCGATACTTGGGATATAATCTCTTACCGTGTTTATGGTACAGAAAAAGTTATCGACATCCTAATTGAAGCTAACCACCAGTACCGGAATGTTACTATATTCCCGGCAAACATTAAACTTGTGATCCCGGATGTCGAAACAGTTGCGCTCTCGACATTACCGCCCTGGAAACGGAGCTAATGCTATGCTGTCACGAAGGGCAAATTTAGAAATCCTTTACGATAATAAAAACATATCAACTTACCTGGCCAAGTACCTAGATACTTTTTCGTACACTGACCACGCTAGTGGGAAAGCTGATGACTTGCAAATCACACTGGAAGACAGGGCGGGGCTATGGCGTGGTGACTGGTTGCCAGACAAGGGGGCTGTGTTAAAGGCAGCATTGGTTACAGAAAACTTTTACGAAGAAGGAAAAACCGAAAAGTTACCGCTAGGCATTTTCGAAGTGGATGAAATTGAATCTACCGGTCCACCATCACGGGTTACTGTTAAAGCCGTATCAGTACCGGTATCGACATCCTTGCGTGGCGAGGAGAAAACCAGAGCCTGGGAAAAAACCAGGCTCTATCTTATTGCCCAGGATATTGCGGCCGGAGCTGGCCTGGAAGTTTTCTACGACACCGAAGAAGACATATCCTATGACCGCGTAGACCAAACCCAACAATCTGACTTATCGTTTCTCTTAAAGCTGTGCGAGGACGCCGGATTATCGCTTAAAGTCACTGATAAACAAATTGTTATTTTTGATGATGCTGCTTATGAAAAACTGGAACCGGTAATGACCATCAAAAAAGATGTGGCGCTGGTAAAAAACTATAGCTTTCAATCAAGTACTCGCGAGCTATATTCCTCTTGCCGGATTGATTACCATAGCCCCAAAAACCGAAAAAGCTTTTCTTACACATATACGCCGCCGAAAGCGCTGCCGACAGGCAAAGTCTTAGTGATAAATGAGCGCGTAACAACACTGGCCGAAGCGCAGCGGCTGGCAAAGAAACGCTTGCGCCAAAAAAACAAAGACGAAATTAAAGCGTCTTTTACACTGATGGGTGATTTGAAACTGGTGGCCGGGGTAACAGTCCGAGTTGAAGGTTATGGGATATTTGATGGCAAGTATTTTGTCAGTGAGGCAAGCCACCAGGCCGGAAGCGCTTATACTGTTAAAATTGATCTTCGTAAAGTGTTGGAGGGATATTAATGGATTCGATACTAAAAAATATCGTCCGGGTAGGCAAAGTAAGTTCGGTTGATTCGGCAACGGCCAGTGTCCGCGTGGCCTTTGAGGATCGCCAAGGCATGGTGTCGTACGACTTGCCAGTTATCGTGCCTTGGTCAATGAAAAACAAGTTTCATTATTTGCCGGATGTCGGCGAGCAAGTACTTTGCTTATTCTTGCCGAACGGCAACGCTCAGGGATTTTGCCTGGGCTCATTTTATTCCGATACCGATATGCCGCCAGCTGCTGACAGCGGCACTTTAACCATTGTTACTACCGGTGCGGTAAATATCATAGCTACCAATAATGTAAACGTGACGGGCGATGTTATTGCCGATGGTATCAGCCTAAAAAACCATACTCACGGCGGCGTAACGCCTGGCGGCGGCAACACTGGCACGCCTAGTTAGGGGGGCAGAATGGCATATGGAACTTGAAATAACAGCCAGCCAAACTATTGACTTTGCGCCCGATGAAATAGCCGAAATCGCCCAAAACGTGCGGACAATACTGACTACACCGGTGTTTTCCGTACCACTGGACCGCGAATTTGGCGTTGATTTAAGTTTGTTAGACTCGCCCATGCCGGTCACTAAAGCAAGGCTAACTGCCAAAATCGTTGCCGCTATCCAAAAGTACGAGCCCAGGGCACAGGTGTTAGAGGTTACCTATACCGGTGACGCCTTCGAAGGCCGCCTAATCCCAAGTGTAAAAGTCCGAATTAACGGGGTGATATAATGTTTGGAACCTTTGGGCCAATTATCTTTGATGTGTCCAGCGAAAAAGTTCGTACCTTCGATGACTTCAAACGGCAAACCCAGGCCAAGTTTGAAGAACATGCTATCATAAACCAGAAAGCAAAGCTTGAGTTTATTTCTCCAGGGCTAGATACCATTTCTTTTCGCATGGTGTTTTCGGCATTTTTGGGCATTAACCCTGCGGCCGAGATTGAGCAAATCCGAAGTGTTGTCCAAAATGGTGAATATTATCCGTTGGTCATTGGCGGCAAGGTATTGGGTAATTTTGTGATAGAATCCCTCAGCGAGGCTTGGACAACCATTGACAACCAGGGGATCCTGCTGGCGGCCGGCGTGGATGTGGTTCTTAAGGAATATTACCTCGACCCGGTGCCCGGAGAGAAAAAGGAACAGGTAAAAAAGGTAGAAACGACAAAAGCTGAGCAAACGAAAACAGCGGTTAAATCAGACCTTGAAAAAGCAGTTGATAAAATTAAAGATACTGCTGCAAAAATCAATATGGCTGTCACTAAAGTGCGAATCTTCGCTAACAAGGTAATGTCGTCGATCGTAAAGGATCTGGCGCTTGCTGTCAGGGGACTAAACAATTTTTTAAGTACCTTAGCTGATGTTAAACTAGGCAATCTCACATCAAAACAGCTAAAATCGCTCAAAATTTTGGGTATGAATCCATCAGACATGGCGAAGGCGATTAAATCCAGCCCTGTCAATGCTATTGTCGATGTGTTAAAAAATGTGGCTAAAACAGATAAAGCCTTGCGCAACAGTGCTATAGGCCAACTGTTTGGCGCGAGCATGAAAGGTTTTGTAAACCAGCTTGCTAAAAATGCAGATCAAATAGAAAAGGCTTTCAAAGAGGTTAAAGAAATGAAAAAGTCCTTTGACACCAAGGCAAACGAACTTAAAAGAGCTTTGGCTTAGAAAGGAGGTTAACATGTTTGACCTGCCGGATATTGACTTTACTGATAAGAATGCCGAGGACATTGAATCATCAATCATTACGCTGTATGAGGCTTTGACCGGCCGGACGTTGGCAGCCGGTGACCCGGTACGGCTTTTTCTTGAAGCCGTTGCTGCCATAATTGTTCAGCAGCGTATTTTGATTGACTACGCTGCCAAACAAAATCTCTTAGCCTATGCCGAAGATGAATTTTTAGACCATATTGGCGTGTTGGTCGGTGCTACACGGCTTGCAGCCAGTGCAGCCACGACTACTATCAGATTCACTCTTTCGGCACCTCAGTCTGAGGTAGTTATTATACCGGACGGTATTCGGGTAGCCACTGCTAGTGGTGTAATCTTTGAAGTAACGGAGGCAGGCCAGATTCCGATTGGAGAGCTTACGGTAGATGTGCCTGCCGAATGTACCGAAACGGGAGTGGACGGTAACGGTTTTTTGCCCGGGCAAATAAAAAAATTAGTTGACCCGATTCAATGGGTACAGTCTGCGGTTAACATTACCGAGAGCACCGGCGGTGCTGATACCGAGGATGATGACAATTATCGTACCCGTATACGGCAAGCTCCGGAAAGTTTCAGCGTCGCCGGGCCGACTGGTGCGTATGAATATTGGGCCAAAACCGCGTCGCAAGACATTATTGATGTTGCGGTTTATAGCCCAGAGCCTGGTACAGTTGAAATAAGGCCGCTGCTCGATGGCGGTGAACTGCCGGGGGAAGAGCTGCTCGCAAGTGTCCTGGAAACGTGCAATAGCTCTACCGTTCGACCACTTACCGACAAAGTGGTAGTATTAGCACCTGAGGTAGTGAATTACAACATAGTGGCTACTTACTATATTGACAGCCAGGATGCTGCCATTAGTGCGGCAATCCAGCAAGAAGTTATCGCGGCGGTAAATGACTATGTTGAGTGGCAAAAAAGTAAGCTTGGGCGTGATATTAACCCCTCAGAATTGATTAGGCAAGTCATGGAAGCGGGTACTAAGAGAATTGTTGTTAATGAGCCGGTTTATGCCGTATTAGAGTCGTACCAGGTGGCAATAGCCGGTACGGTAACACTGACCTTTGGAGGGCTGGAAGATGGCTAATCTAAAAGATGTGAGCTTACTTGACCTTTTGCCTCCCAGCATCCGGAATGATACGCAAGTGCAGGCAGCTGCTCAATCCCTCAACCGGGAACTTAAGGCAGTAACTGAAGCGATAAATGACGTATTATTGATATCCAGACTGGGGGAGCTGCCGGAAACAATTATTGATTTACTGGCTTGGCAATGGCATGTTGATTTTTATGACGAGGATTTTCCTCCGATAGAAAAAAAGAGAGAGCTCATACGGCTGTCCATCGCATGGCATAAGCAAAAAGGTACACTAAAAGTAATCGAAGAGGTGCTAAGTGTTGCGTTCGTAACGAGTGAGGTGGTGGAGTGGTTTAAGTATAAAGGACAACCGTTCCATTTCATTATTCGCACTTGCGATGAACCGCCTGATGCAACTCGTTTAAGTACAATCTTAAACATAATTAATCAAGTCAAAAACACTCGATCTTACTTAGAGGCAATTGTAGGTATACCGGACCGCATGTTGATCCTCAATACTGTCGGCCCAGTGCAAGCAGAGATGATTGATTTGTCTTATATCGAACGACAGTCGCACGTTATATTTATCGGCAGTTGCTTAGGTGCGGGCGCTGTGGAAACAGTAGTCACAAATACCCAATGGGACGAAACAAAAAAAGACTATGTTTTTGCAGGTAGTCGTCTCAATGGATATAAACTGAACGGAGGCATCAATCTTAACGATGCATCCCGTATCGAGCGGGTACAAGTACACCAGCACACGGCACAGGAACTTGTTAAGCAATTTAGAAACTCAACGTTTATCCTTAATGCTTCCGGAACACGTACAAGCACAATGGTTGACATTGGTCATGACGAATTAATCACTGAACGAATTTTTACTGGCGCAGTACTAAATAAAGGCAGAATTACTGTCTCCGCAACAACAGTGAACCAGTCTATATCTAGAATCCGGAGCGATTTTACCGGTTATCGACTAAACGGTAACCTTCAAAATCCGCGGCTCAATTGGTCGCAAGTAGTTGTTACGCCAGTGACATTTAGTGAAACCAAACAGGTCGTCACTAAGTATCTCAATGCGGCTTCATTTAGCCTGTGCGGTCCCAAGACGCTGAATAACACTGCGAGCTACAGCAGACAAACAATAGTTCATCATCCCGACTGGCAGTCGCTTATCAAAACTGAAGGCGGCCATCTGCTTAACAATGCGCCGTCGCGAACCGAAACGATCGAAATATTACATCCGGGTTCTAAAGTATGTAAAAAGTTCAATCCGGAAATCGGTACAGTATTGAATGGTAAACCTTCACTTGGCTACAAGTGGAAGATAGATCTAAAGGAGGCGATTTAATTGGCTGAAAAAATAGTCAAATACCAGGGCGATACTACGCTGCGCGAACTGTGGGCAAACGGGCCACAGGTAAGTTCCGGCGTATCTCGGCTCTTGGACCCTACCGGGCGAAACTTTTCTGCCGTCATGTGGCAACAAGGTAAGCCACCGCTTGACTCTGAACTTAATCTTTTACAACAAATCCAAAACCATCTCCGCGCAGAGATGGTTCGGGCGATTCTGCCATCCGGTATTTTGCAAATGGATGTGCAAACGGACATAACTTCACCACTCAACTCTATACGTATTTCGAACACTATCGCTTGCGTCAACGGTTGGCTAGCGCGTATTAATGGTGCTAACCGTACTGATGATGCCAGCGACATTATTTTCCCTGAAGCGCCTTATTCGGGAGTAAGATACGACCTAGCGTTTATCGAGTTTTGGTTCGAAGAAGTAGCGCCGAGCGGTTCTCCCGAAACTGATAGCGAGGCAGTATATCGCTACGGAGGCGTGCAGTCGGGCACGTTGGCCAATGACTTACAAGACCCTACCGCTGGTGATGAAACAACCCGTCGCTTACAGTTTCGTTGGCGGCTACGTACTGTCTCTGACATTGATTTTACGACATATCCCAAAGGCGTTAATCACACAGCAAGAGTTAAGGCTTGGGGCGGCAATGCCGGCGACACAAATTATGTATTTAGTTCGTCTGTTGCCGACACTGCCTTATTTGTGGCCGGAGATGGTTCTGCGGCAGCTTGCGATGCGCTGAAGTGTGCAACTGGCTATGTGTATGCACTTGCGTTTTTTAAGGTGATGCGCCGTAATCAAGCCGCTTATGATGCAATTACGAACCCCGACGGGGCCCCCGGCTATGGCGCAACCAATACCACGCCCAGCCAACTCTATCATAACGTAATTGTCGCGCAAGATATTAAACCGATTTTTTATCAAACCGGCATCCGCGACCGGCTGCATCCGGAAATGGACTCTATGGCCGCTGTACTCTTGGAGGCTATGAGCGGCCTGCGCGGCATCAATCTGGAGCTTGAAAAGTGGAAGAAACAAAGGCTGCAGCAGGGCAGTGTGGTCATTTACAACAAATTTGTCATTGACGGCGGTGTAATTAGCGCGGTGCCGGGCACGCGAAATTTACAGATTAGCCGCACCGGTACTTTTAATGCCGCTGCCGCATCGAAGATGTATATAGACGGAAAGATTGTGGTCATTCCGGACGAACAGACCAGTGTGGCCGCTGTACCACCCAACGCGGGAGCAACCAGTCAAACCTATTATGCTTATGTGGATTATGACAACACGCAGCAACGATACCGGGTGTTTGTGGATCAGACGGTTCCGGAAGGGAAGTTAAAACTTTACCGTATTGTGGTACCGGCAGGCGACCAGACGGCCAGTTTGGACGCTTGTACTTTCTACAATGAGCGTCGAATTGAAGCGGCTTATACCTGCTTTTACACTACCCAGCCGTTTGCCCTGGTAAACATTCCCGGATTCTGGATGCCGGACGCGAATTACGACGTACAGCTTACCGTGGAAGATGCCAGCGATATGGGCCGCGTAGGCGAGCTAATTGTGTATGATAAAGCATACAACGGGTTCAAGGTGCGATCGACAGGCGCGGCCGACGCTATTCGGGTACGCTGGACCTTGATTAATCCTAATGCGTAGGAGGTCATGAATATGGTTATCAAAGAAATAAGCCCTGGTCAGAAAGCTCCTTGCGGTAACGAAGGTGCTTTAATTTTTGTTGGGACAGGTGAAAACACGGTAATGATTGATGCGGCCGAACGGCAGTCCGATCAGGAAGAGATTATCGATATCTATCAGGATAATATGGGCACCTTGGTTGAAGGGGAAAAAAGCCTATGGTATGCGGCGACTATTATTATTCCGCCGCATCAGTACCACATGGTGGATACCGGACAGGTTGACGATCAGGGGCAGCCGGTATTAAACAAAGAGCAGTTGCCGCTTGACATGGACGCGGTTACAGTAGTGCTTTGGCCCCTTAACAAACCGCTGAACAATGAAGGAGGAGAAAACCAATGATTTATAGCATGAAGGACACCTATCGTCAATCGATTGAGGCCGCCAGCGGCGGTAAAAACACCGTTGTCTATGACGACAAAGGCAACCCCAGCATTATGGTCGTTATTCCGAAGTTTAAACTCAGTGATATTGACGCCACTTGGCCTTCTGACCCGCATCCGGCGTTTATTGTTGACGGCCGGGAAATGTCGGAAATCTATATTTCCAAGTTTCTAAACGTCGTGCGTGATGGCCGCGCTCTCTCTCTGCCGGGCCAGGACCCTGCCGTCTATGTCAACTTTGATACGGCACGCAATTATTGCACTGCCAAAGGACCGGGGTGGCATTTGATGACCAACGCGGAATGGGCGGCCATTGCCTTGTGGTGCCGGAAAAACGGATTTATGCCAAGAGGAAACAACAACTATGGGTGTGATCATTCGGCGACCTATGAACGGGGCAAAGAGACATACTTTGATACCGGCGCTGGTAAAACTGGTCGCACGGCCACCGGAAGCGGACCGGCATCCTGGTATCATGATAATACGCCTTTTGGCATTGCCGACTTGAACGGCAATGTGTGGGAGTGGAACGACGGGTTGAAACTTGTGGACGGCAAAATTTACGTTCACGGAACCAGCGGCGTTGCTATGAATAACTTCAAAACACAGAACGCCAGCCACGATGTCACTGGGTGGCTGGATACAGGCGCATATTTTGACAACACCACTGCCGGAAATAGTAATCAGGTTATTGCTGATATCGGTGGCGACCCGATAATTAGCAACTCGCGCGCTAATCCAATGTATACTACAGATCCGTCTACTGATAGCTATTATGGCTATAGCACCGTGACATTCGAAAGCTTAACTGTTAAGTCGGGTTATACACCCCCGGCGATGCTTAAACATCTTGGCATTCAACCGCCTGGGGCTGGCCTCGGCAGTGATTGCCTCTGGGTTAGTAACTACGGTGAGCGTATTCCGTTCCGTGGTGGCGACTGGTACAACACCGCGAGCGCCGGTGTCTTCAACCTGTTCCTGTACTACGCCCGCGCGTATTCGAGCGGCAACATCGGGTTCCGCTCCGCTTATATCCCAGCGTAATCTGGGTTTTGAAGCTTGTAATCTGTCGGGACGGACGGTAGTCCGTCCCTGAATTTCCTGAAAAAAGGTGACCATTATTGTCTGAACTAGCTATTTTGCAGAAAACATATGATATGCTCCACTATCTTCACGAAAGCATTCGGCAATATCCTAAGAGTGAAAGACACACGCTAGCGGCAGACACAAAACAGGCCGCAACCGAATTGCTGAAACTATTTATTACGGCTAACAAGCGATATCACAAGAAGACAACACTGCAAGATGCGGATATTCAGCTTGAAATATTGCGCTATCATATCCGGCTGGGATATGATTTTAAGTTTTTACCGATTAATCGCTATGAAAATCTAGCGAGAATGTTATCGGAAATTGGCCGCATGCTTGGCGGCTGGATAAAGGCTTTTAAGGTTTAAACATATTGGGGAGAATGCCGTAAACTTCCGATCCGTGGTGGCAACTGGAACAACGCCGCGAACGCTGGCGTGTTCTCTCTGCACTTGAGCAGTTCTTAACCAATCGGCTCAAACTTACGCTGAATAACAAGACGACGATCCGCACCACTAATCAAGGGGTCGATTTTTGCGGGTACCGCATTTGGCCTACCCATATAAAACTTAGAAAGAAGACGGCATTGAAGATGAAACGTCGTCTTAAATATTTGCAGAAACAATATCGAAAGGGGTTGATTGATTTCACAAAGTTTAATGCCAGCCTGCAAAGCTATTTGGGGATTATGAAGCATTGCAATAGCTATAGGCTGCGCACCAAGCTATTGAAATCGATCAAGTTAAAAAGGATGTGAAGGAGTTGGAGAAAATATAACCTTGCCGCCGATGAGCGGCTTTTCTTATGTAAAATTTTATGGGGGTGGGATATTGGAACTAAATTTGAGCAACACGGTACAGATCATTACGATTATCAGTTTTTCTGCCGCGTTAGTAAAATACTTAATCGTTAATCCACTTCAGGCCGCTATAAATTCATTAAAAGAAGCAGTTGCCAAAATAGAAACAATATTGTTTCGGTTGGAACAAGACCAAAAAAACATCGATAAGCGGCTCGTTGCAGTCGAAGAATCTACTAAATCTGCTCATAAGAGATTGGATGGAATAGAAGGGGTGAAACATTAATGATACCAACAAGCGAATTACAAATATTCATTTGGGCCGCTGGCGCGTTGCTGGCGGCTTTGGTTTTGGCACTGGTTGTCCATATAGTATACCGCGGACTTCCTGCCGGGAAAGCCAAGGATGGACTGCAAACAATCATCTATGAAATGGACCGGCACGCTGACGATATGGAGAATCATGAGAAACGAGCGGCAGCCATTCAGGCGGTCATGGACATTTTAGGTTGGCGACGAATCATCGTACCGAAGGTATTAGTTGGGTGGCTAATCGACGCTGAAGTGGCTACCATACGAAAAATTCAACAGGCGACAGACACGCCTGATTTACACAAGGGGGAAAATTGAAATGCCTAAAATTTGCATTGACCCCGGCCATGCTGGCCGTAACACTGATCCCGGCGCAGTCAATCCAGCAACCGGATTGCAGGAGGCCGACGTAACACTGATCATTTCCCGGCTGGTGCAAAAATATCTAACTGCAGCTGGCTGTGAAGTCATGCTGACTCGCACCGACTGGGAGCAGGCAGAAACTGACAATTTGAGCTATAGGACAGAGCTGGCAAATTCCTGGGGCGCTGACGTGTTTGTATCTCTGCATTGCAACAGCGCAAGCAATCCTTCTGCTGCCGGATTTGAAGTCTGGACTTCACCTGGACAAACCCAAGGGGACAGGTTGGCTACATGTATTTATAATCAGATTGCTGGCGAATTCCCGGACCGATATGGTCGCGTTGACTATTCTGACGGCGACCCGGACAAAGAATCCCGTTTCTACGTGTTGACACAAACCGACGCTCCGGCATGCCTCGTCGAAATGGCGTTCGTCTCAAATGCCGAGGAGGCCGCGCTGCTGGCCAATCCGACGTGGCAGGACCGCATGGCCCGGGCGATTGCCAGGGGTGTGACAGACTACTTCGCAGGTGATACCATATGATTATTGACGGAATTTCCGTACAGGCCGCTTCCGGCGTAACTGATGACGAAATTGCAAAGATTATTACCGAAGAAAAAGTAATCTGGGCGCAAAAAGGAAAGGAATTGGCCGCTATTTTTATCAGTATTGATGGTGACGAATTGGTTGTCAAAACTGTCGAAAAATCGCCCATTACCCGCACTCGCCGCATTACCGGATATCTCAGCACGGTCGACCGCTTCAACGATGCGAAGCTTGCAGAATTGAATGGGAGGGTGTCACACATATAAAAATAGCGCCGTCCTTATGGGCGGCGTTTTAAGCAAAGGGGAGAGGATATGTTTAGTTTAACCAAGCGCCAGGCGGCTATACTGTTTGGCGTTGTTTTTTTGGTTACGTTGGCAGGGTGGCTGTTATACCGATCGCACGCCGCACAGGAAGCCCGACTGCAACAGGCAACGATACTAACCGAGCAACAGGCTCAAAACATTAACACCCTGCAAAACGAGCTTAAAATCAGCAAGCAAAACGCCGAAATGCTAGCGGCTGCTGTTGCCGAGGCCAAGGCCGGACAGCGACAGCCGGAAGTCCGTTATATTGTGCAAGCTCCAACGGTCCAGGTGGCAGCCGAGAAGGTAAGTGACCAGATTAAAAATAATGACAAAACCCTGCCGCCATTGGCACTTGAAAAGACTGACCGGACCGTGGTAGTATCTAATGAAACTAAAACGCCGGAAGCTAACTGGGATGTAGGTGTGTTTAAGGTTAATAATTATAAGAATTGGTATATTGGTGCCGGTATTGGCGTACATGATGGTGATTATTATATTCCTTTGGCTGCTCAACGAAATTTTAGTAAGGATGCAGCCGTTGACATACAAGCAAATGTTGATACTAATTTCAAAGAGATAAACGGCGGCCAGGTCATGTACCGGCGCGCCGTAAATAAATTATTTATATTGTTTTAAAAGCAAATCCCACTCTCAGCATGCGGTTGGGGGTGGGCTTTTTGTTTTGGGTAAAAAAACAGAAGCAAACATTAACTTGACAAAATTAAGTGAATACAAAAAAATACTTGATTTATTTAGACAAGCGATTTATAATAAAACTATAAAATAGTCAAGTTAATGGGAGGGTAAGTAAAATTGCGTAATACCGACGAGCTTTTTGCGCAAATGTTTCCCCAACAAGCAAGACAGATTCTCGCTTCTAGTGTCTATGTTGCAAGCAAGATGAGTAAAAGCCTAAGAGACGAAATGATTAGTATTCCTAGAAGAGCGTCAATGTTGGCAGGGCATGCGTTTCCAGTATTTATTGATCGTCTTATGGCTAAACAAATTGACGAAATTGATGTCGGGCAATTTCCTTATCAATACCGTGAAATTACAATACCGAAATGTGGGCATGCTTATATTGAATATCATTCGCCGATTGGAAAATTTCACATAAAAAAATCGAATAAAGCTAATGCTTTACCTAAGGCTGCCGTCCATCGTGTAAGTAATGCTATGTCTAATAAGATATTTTTGGATCTTGGCTCAGAGTATATACCAGAAAATACTTCAGTGCCTTTTAGTCTTATTACATATGGTCATAAGAATTTTAATATTACCTTTATTCAAATTGGGTTTCCGACATGGGATTATTCTGGCTGGGAGTCGAATTACTGCTGGGATATTTCAGGGGACATCTCTAAGGAACTCGTAGAATACATTGAAAAAAAAGCAGCAGGTGAATTAAAAGAAGAGTTCTACGAAAATGTTACCCAAAAATTTAATTTAAAACTAAAACAAGGGTGATCTCTATGGCAAAAACCCCTTCGTGGAGCAGCTCGCCATTACCAGAACGTCTAAGAGAAGGGCGGCGTATTAGGGGGATTACACAAAACGAATTGGCTGATCAGCTTGATATAAGTAAACAAGCTGTATCTCAATATGAAATCGGAAGCAACAGCCCCAAACCAGAAATATTTGAAAAAATATGTAAAATACTTGATCTTCCGTATGGCTATTTTTTCAAGCCAATGCCGTATACATCAACAACGCCGATCTTTTTTCGAAAATGCAAAACAGCCACAAAAAGAGATTTTGAAATTTTTGAAGGTAAAGTTGGATGGGTACGCGAGATTTATCATTATCTTCAACAATTTATTGAATTTCCCGAAGTAAAAATACTGACAAAGGTATCTGAAAAATATTCATTTGAAGATGTTCAGTTAGCAGCTGCTGAGTTGAGAAAATATTGGGGCTTAGGATTAGGACCTATAAGTAACATGACTTTGCTTTTAGAAAATAACGGATTTGTTGTTGCCAAGGTTAATGTTGGTGCTAAAAAAGTTGATGCATGTTCTGTTCTAGCTACTGGTGTAAATATAAAAAGGCCAATTATATTTTTAACGCCAGATACCAGTGCTGTACGTTCTAGACGTGATGCTGCTCATGAATTGGCTCATCATGTATTACATTCCTGGGTGGATAAAGAGTATTTTGAGGCAAATAGAGAAAGAATGGATGAGGAAGCGGAATGGTTTGCAAGTTCATTTTTGATGCCGGCAGAATCAATCAGGCGTGAAGCGTTTTCTGTATCTTCCTTGGAATCTATAATATTACTAAAGAAAAGATGGAAAGTTTCCGCTCAGTCGTTATTGCACTATATGTACCAGCTTGGAGTTATGAATGATAATCAATTTTCTTATTTAAGAAATAAAATGTATACAAGGGGATGGCGTCGAGCAGAGCCTTTGGATGATGAAATTGAACAAGAAGAACCGTTAATGTTAAAACAAGCGTGTGAACTTATTATAGAGAATAACATCAAATCACGAAATCAATTTATTGATGATATTTCTTTTCCGCGACAAGATATTGAAGCTCTGTGTAACTTAGAGCGAAATTATCTACTCGAAACAGGTGTTCCTAAGCTTAAAATTGTTAAATGATCTTTCGCCGCATCCTCCGGTGGGCGGCTTTTTTGTTTTCGAAAAAAACCGGCACCGGTCTGGCGGCGGTGCCGGGGCTGAATTATTCCTACTCAGCGATTAACTTCTTTTCGATCAACAGACTTTTTGAAATGTCATCAACCGGGACATATCCTTTTTCAAGCAGGTTGCGTAAATAAATTTTATTGTATAAGAATGGCAGGACTAACCAGGACAACCCTACAGTTACAAATCCAGCGACAAGCGAAATAATAAACCACTTACCATCACCACGAAATAAAGGTACGAAACAACCGAAGAACAACATGGTCCAAGAAAAGCCTGTTGGAGCTGTCTTCAACGCTCCTGTTGAGTTTTTTAAGGTAACAGTCATAGATTATCTCCCTTTCTATGTTGATTTATAAGCCTGCTTGGGCTTTTCCTATAACTTTATCATTTTGAAACTGGACATTCATATTGGAACCATCTGGATTTTTCCACATATAGATTTTGCTTTCGATGCCTTCCATCACGCCGGGAACTCCTGGCATCGAGGTGGAAGCTCCTAATTCACCAGGATCGCCCATGATTTCAGCTACCTGCTTATAACTCATACCGGTCTGAACCTTGTTGAATTTGTCCATTGTTATCTTTTTGGAATTTCCGCAGCCGATTAATAGTAAAACCAATACAAGACTGCCAATAATAAGAATTTTTTTGTTTAACATAGACAAACCTCCTTTTTTTGTGTATTATAACAAAAGTATTATGTCAAAATATGTAATTAGATGACATAGGATAGTTTAATATAGCAGAAAACAAAAAAATAGATAGGGTGAGATGCTACAACCACACTGCTTAAGTTTGTCTACCGCAGGTTTCGTGTCCTCGGCACCAATTAAATCAAAAGCCTTTGCAGGGTTTTCCTGAAAGGCGTTTTTTATTGCGTTTTTGCCATATTAGGCTCCATTTAATGTCATATACCTGTTCACTCTCGGAGAGCTATATTACTATTAATAGATAATAGAAAGGAGTGGCCTCAACCCTTACGTAATGCGGGTTGAGGCCACTTTTTATTTAGTTGAAATTAGTTATATAATACTAATCAGCAGCAACCGATGCCAATATTGGGTAAAAATCACTTAGTGAGGTCTCTTGTCCAGGATTGAGAACGATAAATTCCGAGCGCCAGGGCCCTGCCCTGTTAGCAGTAGGCGTAACAATCGCAACGAACCCGGGGTAACGTCGTATTGCATATTAAACTTTTCACAAAACTCTTTAATTTTGGGCATTACACTTTCTATGCTATAGGCACCGGTATTGATGATCATAAACCGGGTATAATTATTCAGCATTTTTTTTGTACCTCCCGCGGGTGAGGTTTCAGACTTCCCCTACCTATGGTTCCCTTTTTGATATGATGAAAGCACAAGGCATCAGCTACCGCCTTGCCGGTGACGCGACTGTTGATCATGCTCACACATCGCTTATGAACTCTCCAGGCCATCGCGCGAATATATTAAATTCCGGATTCTCCAAAGTTGGTATTGGTATAATTAAAGGTGACCCATACGGTCTTATGATTTCTCAGGAATTTATTGGTTAACAATGAAAAACTGCTAGCACTCGGACAGCAGAAAAAGCCCCACCATAAGCAAATTTCTCCGTAAAAAGGAGATTGTTTATTAAGGTGGGGATTTTTTTTTAACTACTTACCATCCAAGATCTTAATACCGGTAACCTAGTGGAATACACAAAAATATTGGCGAACAGGAATAATACGGACGGCAATAGCCGGAGTAATACCAGCGGCGGGGATAGCAATAACGGCGAGGGGAGCAAACAAAAGGATAGGATGCAGCCAATGCTACTGCAACTAACGGCAAACACCTGGATTCGTGCATTCTACTAGCGGCATCGGGGTAGGAATCCTCCCAGTCGATTAATTCTGGATCTTCCCAGCCCCAATTAGTTTTTTTGGACATAACGTTCAACCTCCCTTTCGTAAAAAATAGATGCTACTATACATAATATGCATCTTACTAAAGGAAGGTGAAAGTTTTTACGTTTTATTTTTTTGTTTACATAATTTTATATAAAAATGGTACCTAACTCCCATTTCATTTAACGTAATATATGGTATAAATAAAGTAAGGACAAGCCAAGTGAGGTGAAACGATGTATAAAAAGGTTGCCCTTATTTTATTGGGGTTAACTATTTGTTTTCATCCAATTGCTTCGGCAGATACTAAGAAAGTTGTCAATAACAAACCGGCGAATACTGTCGTGAATGCCAAGATCATTGCGCGTTATGGAATGAAGGGAGATGATGTGAAAACAGTACAGGAAAAATTAATAAAGGCAGGATTTTTATAAGGAAAAGCAGATGGTATATTTGGGAAACCGACTTTACCTACCGGGGAAATTATGTCCGGCGACGATTGGTTGCGGTAGACCCGGATGTTATTCCGCTGGGAGCTAAATTATATATACCGGATTATGGTTATGCCGTGGCTGATGATATTGGTGGCGCTATACAAGGTTATAAGATCGACTTAGCTATGGAAACATTAGATGAAGCCTTTGCTTATGGCCGACGACGTATAACGGCCTATATTATTGAAGGATGATAGCATTTACTTAAGGTAGTAATTTACAGGTCAGTAATATATAAAATTAATCTAATGTATGCTATAATACATATGTATCTTGTTACCATAATATCGCGAAAGGAAAGGAAGTAAACTAATTATGAGAAACAAGTTTATTTTAGTTGCTGTGCTGATCATGATACTGGTTATTGTAGCAGGTTGCGGTGGAGGTAGTTCAGTTAAGCGTCCGTCAGGTTTATCACCGGAAGAGGTGGTACATAATTTCTTTGATTCAGCCAAAAATAGCAGAATGAATGAAGCTGCACTGTATGTGTCTCCAACTTCTATGAGCGATACTCAGACAGTATTAAAGTTTGTAACAGGACAGAGCAGTTCCACAATTAAGAGTTCTAATCTACTTTCCGTGAAAAAAGTTGCTCAGCAAGGTAATTATGCTGCTGTTATTGCTACTTTGCAACAAGAACAAAATTCTCTTAATATTACAATTAAGCCGGTGGGTCTCGAAAAAATTAATGGTGAATGGTACATCGTTGATTCTGATCAAGTTTTCCGCGATGCTAAATATCAAGTTTTGGCCCAATTGCTTAGAGGTCTTTAAAATAAAAACACTAAAGCACTCCACAAGGAGTGCTTTAGTGTTTTTATAGCCATGAGACTCATAGGAACGTAAGAGTACTCCATTAATGATGCTTGAAAAGGGATATTCAAGCTTGATTTCTAAAATAGCGCCAAGTGGTAATTCAAGCAGTTTTTGTTCAATTGATTCATTCTCTTTCCTAGTGGAAGGGCCATCGCTCAACGGATAAAAGCTACCCTGGGGATAACAGGCTAATCTCTCCCAAGAGTCCATATCGACGGGGAGGTTTGGCACCTCGATGTCGGCTCATCACATCCTGGGGCTGAAGTAGGTCCCTTGCAGATGACAAGGTAGATAGGCCAGGTGTGTAAGTGGAGCAATCCATTCAGCTGACTGGTACTAATAGGCCGAGGACTTGACTTCAACAAGCGAGCCAAAAGTTTGAGAGCGAAAGCGAGCAGGAACTTTTGTGCGAGACGTTGACGCGGAGCGATAGTGACGCGTTTCCTTCCGTACAGGCCTGTGCGAATCGCTTAGTTCCGAGCGTTAGCGATAAGCAGAGAGCCTAAGAAGGCGAGCCGAGAGGCGAAGGCTGATTGGTGCGAATCGCTTAGTTCCGAGCGTTAGCGAGGAACATCCTATATTGCGAGTCTTTCTTCTGTGAAGTTTTCAGGGGAGCATATTCAGATACGAAATGTATAAAGCACTCACTAAGCGTGGGGTGTTTTAGTGTTTTATGAATATCAGAGACAAGTAAAAAAGGAAAGCCTGATTAGGGTCAGGCTTTCCTTTTTTACTTGTTCTAGTCATTTAGTGGTGTGGTAAAGAACGATGTGCTAGTCCTACCGCAACTTCATTAAGATTTAACACGCCAACTCCGAAATAAACAGCTACACAAAGATGTTCGCCATGACGCGCGATGCCAATTTTACCTCCCACATTAAGGCCTACTGCTTTAGCAGAAATTTGTTCCAACGCGTCACGTACCGCTCCGGCGACTGCGCCTTCGCCAACATGATTGGCCGGCACAAGGTTTTGGCGTTGGGCAGCTACAACGGCTCTTTCGATAATTTTCTTTACAGAAGGGATAAATTCACCGCCGAAATCTACTGCTACTGATTGAATGTTTCTTTTTGCAAGTAATTGGCGAGTGTCCTGTTCATCCTGCCGGGTTTCGCTGATTGCCATCTTAAGTGCGGCTCGCCCAACATTTATGCTGGTTATTTCCTCCATTATCAATCTCCTATTATTGTATTGCAATTTGACCAGAGAGTTCAGTAGTGGTAATTTTGCGGCTATCAAGAATTGCGACTGCCAGGAAGGTTGCTAAACAGACAAGCCACTCCAAATAAATTGGGTGAGCAAATACTCTAACTCCTGGGAATAACTGCCACGCCAGTAAAGCAATCATACCGGCAAGAGTTGTGTAAAAGGCTGAATTCCGCCGGCATAATCCGGGAGCAAAAATGGTGAACAAAAATACCAGAGTAAAAGCAGTGGTTAAGCTTAGCCCAATAAGTAAAGTTTTCAAAATTCCTACTGCGTTAAAGGCCAGCCACAATGTAATAAGTCCGAGCACCAAGATGGTTGTACGATTAATTGTCATGTAGCGACTTTCGGTAATACCCGAGTTTACAAAACGTTTATATATATCCTGTGCAAACAGGGTACCTGCGCCAAGCAGCAGTGTACAGGCAGTAGATACATCTGCCGCCCATAGCGCGGCAAGAGTGACTCCGGATACAACGGGGTTAAGTCCCATAATTATTTTCGGTAACGCCATTGTTGCCTGTATATCAGGAAAAGCTACTTTGGCAGCTAAGCCCATAACAGCACATAAGAATCCGATCGGGAAAATCAACAATGCTCCCCAGAGGAACCCATGTTTGGCGGTCTTGGGGCTAGTGGCCCCGCAAGCGATCTGAACAGGTCCCTGCGCGGTGATGCTTTGAGTAATCATGACGGCAAACCAGCCGATAATGGTAGCCAAGCCAAGCCCGCCGATTGGTCCAAACCAGTCAGTATTTGGCGGCAGTTTGGCGGCAATAGTAGGCAGCCCGCCCTGTTGAACAACAGTCATTACTGTTCCGGTGATAACTCCCAGATAGATTAACGCAACACTGACAATATTGGACAATCCTGACGACCACAGTCCGCCAATCAGAGTTATTCCTACGAAAACGACAGCGCTGGTAATCATTCCGCCGGTAAAAGAAAACGCTTCCGGCAAAAGTGAGGACAAAATTGCGCCCCCAGCCAGATATTGCAGCGAAGTTATAACCAATTGTATGGTGATAAGGCCAATAACGCTGATAACACGGCCTTTTTTGTCATAATACCGTTCAAACAGTTCGGGAATGGTGGTGCAGTCCATCTCACGGTATTTACCGGCCGCAACTATCCCCATTACCAGTGCGCCTGCTGCCCAGGCGGCATTGTACCAGCCAGCAGCTATACCAACACTGAAGGCGTTTTCCGCTACCCCGATGGTTGAGGCAGCTCCAACAGCCAGACCGGCAACATTGGCGGCTACTAACAGTGTATTCATTTGCCGGCCGCCAAATAAGAAATTGACACTACCGCCAGCTGCTTTGCGTTTGGCATACAGGCTGATTGCAAAAAGCATGGCAATATAAAGGATAACTATTACGAATTGAATTGACATTTAAATCCATCCTACCTTTCTACATTACATTTAAGCTATGGCCAGGTAAAAATACTCACCTACTTTCAAGGCTCTTACAATCCTGCCATCCTGCACTACCGGGCCCAAGCCACTATACTACAAATCTATGGTAATAAACCAGTCAAGCAATGTCAATGGACTGTATTCTAAACATTTTGCCAAAATTTGAAAACTATGCAGGATATTGGCTTACTATGTTGAAATATTAGTCAAAAAAGTGGAAGGTGGGATTGGTTTATGGAAGGCTTGCGCAAAAAGCTAATTATTGTTATCGTGCTGGCGTGTGGAATATTAGCTTATAGTTTTTACAACTTTGTGCGAAAGAGTTCAGATAGCTATGCTTCGAATACCGTCTCACCGGCAGCAAGTGTTTCAACAACTGCAACCAACAATATAAATAATGGAAATAGCAGTGAAGTGGTGATCTATGTTAGCGGCGCAGTGAATAAGCCTGGCGTCTATAAACTTGCCTCAGGCAGCCGGGTTGTGGATGCTGTTACTATTGCCGGCGGTTTTGCTCCTGGCGCTGATGCTGCAAAAATTAATCTGGCATTGCAGGTAAAAGATGAAATGCAAGTCAATGTCCCCTATACAGTTTCTGTAGTAACCAATAATACGGGTGCGCAGGCGGGCAGTGGCGTCAGCGGTGGTAGCCATGATAGTGACAAGATAAATATAAATACAGCTTCCCCAGCTGACCTGGATAAGTTGCCCGGTATTGGTCCGGCATTGGCCGAGCGCATTGTTGAGTACCGAAATGCGAACGGATTATTTAAAGATACTGCAGATATAAAAAAAGTTCCCGGAATAGGTGAGTCCAAATACAATCAATTTAAAGCTAAAATATCGATATAGGCAATGGATTTAAACAATATTATTATATTTGTATCTGCTGCTTTTGCGGCAGGAATTTGGTACTCAGGACTATATAGCTGGCATGTTTCGATGCTCTGTGCGCTAGCTGTGCTACTATTACTAGTTGCGTTATGGCGTGTTCACCGCAACTGCCGACAAAGTTTTTGGCCGATTATCGGCCTGTTTTTTATTGCGGGAATACTTTACTATCAACAGAATGTTATGGTACGATCAGATGATATTAGTCAGTATGTTGGGCAAAATGTCAGTGTCGAAGGGGTAATTGACACTATACCTGAGACGACTGAACTTAACGCTCAAAGTCGACTGGCCAGGTATATTGTCAACGTTGAAAAAGTAAAACCGGAACGAGCCGATTTATTGGTACGTGCTAGCGGGAAAGTACGCGTAAGTGTGCTGTATAAGGAAAAGTTTAAACCTGCGGCTTATGGTGACAGAATAACTGTTCATGGTAAAGTATTAGAATTGCATGGGTATAATAATCCAGGCCAAATTGATATGACTGTTGCGCTTAAGCGGCAAAACATTACTGCCCGCATGTCTGTTCAGAGTCATAACCTTGCCGTCGTTTCCTCTAAAACATTACATTCTTGGCGCGTTGCGCTTGCTGATTGGCAAGACAGAATTGTTAACGCCCTACAAAAGGTAATGCCGGTAAATGACGCTGCCATTTTAACTGCAGTGCTATTCGGCGGATATCAAGGAATTAATAAAAATGTTATCAATGACTTCACAACAACTGGGTTAATACATATTTTGTCAGTATCCGGCTCTCATATTGCATTGGTGGCAGGCCTGACAAGATGGTTAGGAAATCGCCTTAAGCTAGGTTCATTGCCGACAGTAACCCTAGCTGGCTTGGCAGTTATACTGTATGCCGTTATTAGTGGACTTACACCGCCGGTAATACGGTCGGCTGTCATGGGGTTAATCAGCTTACTGGCTGTAGTGATCGGACGGGAAAGTTATGCGCCTGCAGCATTATCGCTTACCGCTCTTGGCATGCTTGTTTATCAACCCATGCTTTTATATGACATCAGTTTCCAACTGTCTTTTGGTGCTACGGCCGGTTTAGTGTTTTTGTATCAGCCAACATTAAAATATATGACTAAATTGCCTTTATGGCTAGCTGGTCCGTTGGCAGTGACTTTAAGCGCGCAGGTTGTTGTGCTACCTTTGATTGTCTGGCACTTTAACAGCTTTTCATTAATTTCATTTGCCGCAAATTTAATTGTATTGCCGATTGTTGAACTGGTGATAGTACTTGGGTTGGCTGGTGTTATTTTGTATACTGTTGTTCCGGTCATTGGCAATATAGTATTTGTTGTTAGCAGTTTGCTAATTGGTCTTGTTATTATTCTTACGGCATTACTGGCATCGCTGCCGGGAAGTACTATTTATATACCTTCTGTAGGGATAGCAGGTAGTGTTATGTATTACTTGCTTTTAGCATGGATTTATGGCTGGCGCCCGTTTAATATTCCGGGGCCAAGGGGGTTAATAGTCAACTGGCCGCGACAATGCGCTATTATCGCCACATTGGTTATCTGCTCAGTCTTAATTTATATATGGTACCCCAGGCCGATGTCGGTACATTTTATTGATGTTGGACAAGGTGATGCAGCATTAATAATCACACCACACGGTAAAGCTGTTTTGGTAGATACTGGCGGCAGTTTTGACAGTTCAAGCTTTGATGTTGGCGAACGGGTAGTCGCACCTTATCTTAAGCATTATGGCGTTACTGTTGTTGATTATTTGATTTTGACCCACGGGCATCAGGACCACGCAGGCGGAGCGGCCGGCGTGGCCGCTAATATTAGAGTGAATAAAGTTATGTTGGCACGTGAAACATATTCAACCGCGGTACAAGCACTGCTTCATACCAGACCGGTACCTACTGTTATTCCAACGTATACTGGGCAAAATTTTCAAATTGATGGCGTAGCATTTAACATTGAGCAAGCTGTTGACAACAATAACAGGCAGCCTGCAACAGGCAACGAAGTGTCAAGTGTGGTCAGAGTCAGTTATGGTCAGCATAGTTTTTTAATTACTGGTGATTTGGAAGCACATGGTGAGGAAGAATTGCTTGCTAAAAAGGTAAACCCGTGTACAGTACTCAAGGTAGGGCACCATGGTGCCAGGACATCAAGTACACCGGCCTTTTTACAGGCAGTTTCCCCTAAGTTTGCCGTCATTTCTGCCGGCTATAACAATCGGTTCGGGCACCCTCATCCGGAAACACTAAAACGGCTGGCTGATATACATACCATAGTCTACCGGACAGATCAGCAGGGAGCCATAGTCTTTAAGTCAGACGGTAAACATATGGAAATTGAGACATATATAAAATAAATTATCAAGAATGGTGGCATTATGGATTACAAAGCTGTACTTAATACCATTAAACAGAATAAAATTGCACCCTTATACCTTTTGCACGGCGAGGAAACATATCATATTCGGCAGGTTGAACAAGCGCTTATTAACAGTTTGGTGGCTCCTGAGGACCGGGATATGAACCTTGTTGTTTTTGAATCTGACCCGCAAGTTGAAGAACTTATTAATACAATTGAAACAATACCGTTCATGGGTGGGAAGAATCTTATTCTCGTCCGCAATACAGCAATATTCAGCGCCGGACGTAAGAGCGGCAATGATGTCCAGGACAAATCAGATCCGTCAGGCGAGCGGCTAATTAAAATATTTGGTAATATGCCGGAATATAGTCATGTTGTATTTATTACAGGGGATAAACCGGATAAACGGCGTAAAGCATATAAAGCCATTGAGAAAAACGGCGTAATATTTGAAGCGGCACCACTAAAAAGCAAAGATTTACGCGCTTGGCTTACCGAACGGCTAGCTGAACTAAAAATAAAAATGGCTCCTGACGCTCAGGAGCATTTGTTGGCGGCAGTCAGTATGATGCCGCAAGTCTCGCTTGATTTTATCAATAACGAGTTAGAAAAGGCAATTTTATATACAGCAGACAGACCGCTGATTACCCAACAGGCATTGAAGCAAATCTTATCGGCGGTTCCTGAAGTATCTATTTTCGCCATGGTTGAAGCTTTAAGTCAAAGGCGAACTGTCCAGGCTATCCAGCTTTTACAAGAACAACTGGCGGCAGGAGAACATCCGGTGCGGATACTGGCGCTCTTAGTCCGGCAAGTTAGGCAGTTGTGGCAAGTAAAAGAATTGATCAATAAAGGGTATAACGGCCGGGAAATAGCCGAGTATTTTAAAGTTCCCGGATTTATTGGCGAGAAATTGGCCAGGCAAAGCCGTAGTTTTAACGACGATAAACTTAAAAAAGCTATGCTGAGTTTTGCAGCAGCAGACCGGGATTTGAAATTAAGCCGGACCGGGCCGGCAGTGCTTGAAAAAATAATAATTGAGCTTTGTAGTTAATACACAACGAAAAAAACCCTATCCACCTAAAAAGTGAATAGGGTTTTACTTATTATTGAGCTTGAGCAGTTGCGTTGGCTTTACGAGCCAGACGTGATTTCTTACGGGCCGCGGCATTTTTATGGATAACGCCTTTGGCGGCTGCTTTATCAATAACGCTTGCAGCTTGAGTCAGGAGGTTCTTGGCCTCATCTGCTTTACCGGCACGTGCAGCTTCTTCTACTTTGCGAGTTGAAGTCTTGATAGCTGATCTTACCGAATAATTGCGCGCGCGCCGTTCAGCGTCAGTTTTTACGCTACGCTCAGATGCTTTGATATTTGGCAAGTAATTCACCTCCTTATGTATATATTACTGAACTATTCTAGCATGGACCAAAGGAAAAAGCAAGCAATTATTCGCAAGGAAACTCGTATAGCTAGCTTTTTTTCCGGATAAGATAGGTCTGAAATCAACTTGGGCGTAAAAAGGAGAGTACAATTTATGGGACAGAATATTACTGCATTGCGGACAGATTTGGCGTTAGAAGCGCGGGAAATGCTTACCAAACGGGTACGGGAAGATATTCCTGGCGTTTTGGTTGAAACCAGCGAAGATGATGATGTGGTTATTACTCGTGTTAATGTTACCACGCCTGAAGCCGAACAAATGATGGGTAAAATGCAAGGTAAATACATTACTATTGAAGCGCCTGGGTTAAGATACAAAAATACCCCGTTGCAGCAGAAAGTTATGAACTTTTTGGCCGTAGAACTAGCCGAGATAGTCAAGTTGCCCCGCAATGCCACTGTTTTAATAGTTGGCCTTGGCAACTGGAATGTTACTCCTGATGCTTTAGGACCGCGAGCGGCGCACAAAATAGTTGTTACTCGCCACCTTCAGGAAATGTTGTCACCAGAACTTAAAGGGGGGGTGCGTTCGGTATGCGCCATTGCTCCTGGAGTCCTTGGCATAACGGGTATGGAAACGGCTGAAATTATTCAGGGAATTGTAAGCAAAATCAAGCCCCATTTAGTTATTGCCATTGACGCCCTAGCCGCAGCATCCAGTCAACGGGTAATTACTACTGTCCAACTGGCTAATACAGGTATTCACCCCGGTTCGGGGGTAGGCAACAAACGTTTTGGTCTGACTCAAGATTCGTTGGGAGTACCGGTAGTTGCTATTGGTGTTCCGACGGTGGTACATGCCTCAACAATTGCCATGGATACAATCAATACATTGCAGGAACATGCCGCATTTGCCCGATATTTTAAAAGTATGGTCAACCTTTCTGACCAAGAGCGACAGGTCATTGTTCGCCAAGTATTGCCGGAAATGCTGGGAGATCTTATGGTGACGCCTAAGGAAGTTGACAGGTTTATCGAAGATATTGCGGCTGTTGTGGCCGGTGGTATCAATCAGGCTATGCATCCTAATATTGATTACGAAAATATTCACATGTACCTTCACTAACAGAGCCAGTCCAAGAATATCAGTAATATCGCCTTGCTGCCAGGCATATACATTGTATGTAAACAAAAATAGCAAAGGACAACCAATGCGGGAGTCTGGCGGAGGCGGCAATGATAACAAGAAAAGAACGAAAACAAAGTGCAAAAAAAAGTTTTTTGCTGGCTTTTTTGCAGGTTTACAGCAAATCCAAAGCTTTTAACATAGTTTTAATCGGCGTAATGCTTATCATCGCAAGTGGGCTATCATTAGCTACTTATTTTACCTTAACAGATTATGCCATTCCGGTAAATGGCCCGGTATACTACGATAAGTTTCTACCTTCTGTTTGGCCTAAAGGCAAGGATGTGCTTTTTTCAGGTATTCCTGGATTTTCAAGAGCTGCTCAGCCGCAAATCCCGGTAAAAATAACGCCGGAAGTTAATGCTGAACATTTTGCCCATAAAATAATGCTAATGCTTGGCGGTATTGATTTTCGAGATCTGCGTTCACTATTTTCGCAAGAAATACCCTTATTATTAGCTCTTAAAAATGCAGGTCCGCCGACTGTTAGTGCCGCTACTTTACCAAATTTTCCGAAATTTGACTCTGACAGTGTGGCAAACAATGACAAGCCTTTGGTCGGAATATATCACACCCATACATCCGAATCGTTTATTCCCAATTCCGGGGTAGCACATAAGCCTGGCGGTCAGCGGGGGGATATTGTTGAAGTCGGTGCAGCTTTGGACAGACAGTTGGAGAAACACGGTATTAAATCTGTTCATAACACGAATATTCATGATTATCCGAGCTTTATGAAAGCTTATGGACCTT
This sequence comes from Sporomusaceae bacterium ACPt, assembly GCA_041428575.1. Lineage (GTDB taxonomy): Bacteria > Bacillota > Negativicutes > Sporomusales > Sporomusaceae > Sporomusa_D > Sporomusa_D carbonis. The sequence continues at coordinate 2,093,657 of CP155570.1, read as the reverse complement.
CAGAAATTACAGCTCAAAACATGCTGGCTGATTATCCATCCATTCAAATGATCTTTGATATTCACCGGGACGCTGATAAACGTGAAAACGTAACAGCCCTAATTAACGGTGTGCAAGCGGCTAAAATCACTATTATTGTTGCTATCGGTCAGCAAGATTTACCGCAACCGCATTGGCAGCAAAATCACGCCTTTGCTAAATTAATTGAGGCTAAGCTAAATAGTAAATACCCTGGTTTATCACGCGGTATTCAATTGATAGAATGGCGGTATAACCAGCATCTTCATCCTCGGGCGCTGCTCATTGAGGTAGGTTCTCAGGAAAGCAGTAAGGAAGAAGCGATACGCAGTATGGAGATGCTGGGAGATATTTTAGCTGAAATACTCGCCGAAAGCCGGTAGACAGACACCGGCTTTTTAATCCGAATAAAATATATGCCAGGAGGCTTGCTATGTTCGGGCAGTTGGCTGCAGGAGATACCAGATTAATTGTCCGTGGCCTGTTGATATTGCTAGCTATAGTTACAATTGGTGTGGGAGTAGCTGAACATCAGTTAGCTACTCTTACTCAGCGCCATGAACAAGGCCGGTTTTTTTATATTGGACGCAATCAGGAACATGTATATTCGGCTTATATTTTTGGCTATGGTATAACTTTTAGTCGTGTATATTTATTGGGCAATATTTCGCGGACTGACCACAATATTGTATTGAATATCGGCGATCATGCAGCGGTAATACCTGTCAAACTGGAAATTGACACTTCCCGGTTACGGTATTGGCTTGATGTTTGGCGCCGTCAATTCGTCAAAGAAGCGCTGACAGTTAGAAACGATATTATTACATATTGGAACCAAGCCAAGCCTTACGCCGGAACTGCTTTTGAATACCTGAAAAACAAGAGTCAAAACGTCATGCAGCAAATGGTTGAATATATTCATGAATATAGGTAAAGCTTGCAGTTAGCGGGCGGCTGATGGTATAATTTATAGAAATATGTAAAAAACCAGTATTATGCCAGGGAGGAGCCCCAGTTTGATGGATACAGGACATATTCGTAATTTTTCTATTATTGCCCACATTGACCACGGCAAGTCGACACTTGCAGATCGGTTATTGGAGTATACAGGCGCTCTCTCTGCCCGCGAGATGGAAGACCAGGTTTTAGACCAAATGGAACTTGAGCGCGAGCGTGGCATTACTATCAAGGCTCAGGCTGTCCGGTTAACTTATACAGCCAAAAATGGCGAAACGTACATGCTCAATCTTATTGATACACCGGGGCATGTTGACTTTACTTATGAGGTTTCCCGAAGTTTGGCCGCATGTGAAGGCGCTCTCCTGGTGGTGGATGCTGCTCAAGGTATTGAAGCTCAGACATTAGCTAATGTTTACTTGGCACTTGAGCATAACCTGGAGATAATTCCGGTAATTAATAAAATTGATTTGCCGAGTGCTGAGCCTGAGCGGGTTAAGAATGAGATTGAGGATGTTATTGGTTTAGATACATCTGACGCGGTATTAGCCAGCGCAAAAACCGGTATTGGCATTGAGGATATTTTGGAGGCTATAGTCCGGAAAGTGCCGCCTCCTGCCGGTAAAGCCGACGAACCGCTGAGTGCGCTTATTTTTGATTCTCACTTTGATTCATACAAAGGCGTAATTGCCTACGTTCGGGTTATGAACGGCAGAATCACGCCTGGTATGAAGATAAAAATGATGGCCACTAATAAAATTTTTGATGTAACTGAAGTTGGCGTATTCAGGCCCTACCTTGCCAATATCAACGAATTAGGGCCGGGTCAGGTCGGATTTATCGCAGCAAGTATAAAAAATGTCAAAGACACGCGAGTGGGTGACACCATTACCAGTGCTGACCGCCCGGTCGCTGAACCGTTGCCTGGCTATCGCAAAATTACCCCAATGGTATATTGCGGTCTTTATCCGGTTGACAGCGCTGATTATGAAAACCTTCGCGACGCACTGGAGAAATTGCAGCTTAATGATGCGTCACTGGTATATGAACCGGAAACGTCAATCGCCCTTGGCTTTGGGTTCCGTTGCGGCTTCCTGGGACTTTTACATATGGATGTTATCCAGGAACGGTTGGAGCGCGAGTATAATCTAACGCTAATTACCACGGCGCCCAGTGTAATTTACCGTGTGTTTAAAACAAACGGGGAAGTAATCGAGATTGAGAACCCGTCAAAGTTGCCGACAACCCAAGAAATTGATCACATTGAAGAGCCGTATGTCAAAGCTACGGTAATTGTTCCTAACGATTATGTCGGGGCTGTTATGGAACTGTCCCAGGACAAACGCGGCGAATTTAAAGATATGAAGTATCTGGACGTCAACCGGGTAATGCTGACATACCACTTACCGCTTAGTGAGATAATCTTTGATTATTTTGATCGCTTAAAATCATCGACGCGCGGTTATGCCTCACTTGATTATGAATTACTGGGCTACCAAACTTCAGCCCTTGTAAAGCTGGATATACTGCTGAACAGTGAGCCGGTTGACGCCCTTAGCGTGATTGTCCACCGTGACCGGGCAACGCCGCGTGGCCGGCAACTTGTTGAAAAACTTAAAGAGATTATTCCCCGTCAAATGTTTGAAATTCCTATCCAGGCCGCTATCGGCAGCAAAGTGATTGCCCGGGAGACTGTGCGGGCCATGCGCAAGGACGTGCTTGCCAAGTGCTATGGCGGTGACATCACCCGAAAACGCAAACTGTTAGAAAAACAAAAAGAGGGTAAAAAACGAATGAAACAAGTAGGTAGCGTAGAGGTTCCACAAGAGGCTTTTATGGCTATTTTAAAAATGGATTAACCTGGTAGAGCGCTATGAGTAATCTTGGTCTATATGTTCATATCCCATTTTGCCGGCAAAAATGCTTGTATTGTGACTTTACTTCCTATCCGGGAGCCGAACATCTATTCATAGCTTATACTACCGCCTTGTGTCAGCAAATAGCTGATCAGGGCGGTATGTTGTGTAAACCGGCAGTTGATACAATATATATTGGCGGCGGTACGCCCAGCCTGTTGCCGGTTCATCTGATAGAACAGATATTATCCAGCATCGATGACAATTTTACCATTGTCTCAGGGGCAGAAATCAGCATGGAGGCTAATCCCGGCACAGTAAATAAAGACCAGTTGGCTGCTTTAAAAATTGCCGGAGTCAACAGATTGAGTTTCGGTGTGCAGTCATTTAACAATAGTCTACTTGCGCGCCTGGGGCGAATTCATCAAGCCGCTGATGCCCTTGTTGCAGTAGAATGTGCGTTTAATGCGGGATTTAACAATATCAGCATTGATCTGATGTACGGTTTACCGGGACAAACGCCCGATGGTTTTGCCTGGGAACTTGAGCAGGCTGTGGCGTTAAAGATTAACCATATTTCGGTATATGGCCTTAAACTTGAAGAAGGTACTCCGCTAGCTACAGCGTATGACCAAGGATTCATCATACTACCTGATGAGGCTGCAGACGAAGCCATGTATGATTTAATGACCGAATTTTTGCCTTTGCAGGGCTTAGGCCGGTATGAGATATCAAACTTTGCCCGGCCGGGCAGTGAATGCCGTCATAATCTTAAATACTGGCGGTATCAGCCATATTTAGGATTAGGTACTGCCGCTCATTCATTCTTAAATGGTGAGAGATCAGCGGCTGTATCTGGAATTAAGGAATATATCGATGCCCTATCGTCAGGCAGTTCACCGGTAGTCATGCGGGAAAAAGTAAGTAAGGCTGAGGCTATGGCAGAATACACATTCTTGGCGCTGCGTACCACCTACGGATTGGTATTTTCCGATTTTGCCCGGTATTTTGCCACTGATTTTTGTCAACATTTCCGCAGTATATTAGTCAGTCTCCAGCAGCAAAAACTGCTGGACATGAATAATGAACGGGTCTGGCTGACTGGTAGAGGCATGAAGTTTGGTAATGTGGTATTTAGTAGTTTTTTGCCTGATGGGTGAAATACCTTTATATCTTGACATTAAACCCAATGAGTGGTATTTTTTTAGTAGGTGTTAGCACTCGTTTAGTATGAGTGCTAACAATAGGAGGTGGAGTCAGTGTTGGATGAACGGAAACGCCAAATTTTACAAGCTATTATTGATGACTATATATCCACTGCTGAACCGGTTGGGTCGCGGACTATCGCGCGTAAATACAATCTGGGGATTAGTCCGGCTACCGTCCGTAATGAAATGGCAGATTTGGAGTTATTAGGTTATTTGGAGCAACCGCATACTTCTGCAGGCAGAATACCATCGGTCAAAGGTTACCGGTTCTATGTTGACTGTCTGTTGGCCCCACCACAGATTTCTGATCGGGATATTGCAATCATCGACAATTGGTACCAGACTAAAGCGCGCCGAATTGAAGAAGTTTTTCAGGAAACAGTTAAAATTCTGTCGCGAATAACACGGAATGTATCAATGGTGCTTGCACCGCAATTAACCCAGTGTACTTTTAAATATCTTCAGTTTTTGCCGCTTGACGAACGCCGGTCGATTATTGTCATTGTCACCGATACTGGATTGGTAGAAAATAAAATTATTGAAATACCGGAAGGGCTCAGCCATGAAGATTTAATCCGGGTGGCTAACGCTATAAATTCCCGGCTTGGCGGTTTAACTGTCGACCGGATTACTATGGCAGTCCTTGAAGATATTCAAAATGCTATACTGCCTGATCCTAAATTGTTTGAGCGGGCAGTTTTGCTGCTTAAGCAGGCTCTTACTGTCGAAAAAAACGAAAAAGTCTATCTTAGCGGTACTACACAAATGCTAAACCAGCCCGAATTTAGGGATGTGGATAAAGTCAAAGATCTGTTAACAATGCTTGAAGAGGACAAATTGTTATGCGATATTCTACATATGGCCGATAGTGACGGTGTAGTGGTTACTATTGGTCAGGAGAATAAATATACCGGCATCCATGACTGCAGTGTTGTTCAGGCCACCTACCGCATTGACGGCCAGGTGGTGGGAACTGTTGCCGTGCTTGGCCCGACTCGGATGGAATATGGTAAAACCATGGCGGTACTTAAGTTTATGCAGCGCCATTTAGGAGAAATCCTGAAAAAGTACAAGGTGTTATAGATGGGGGGAAATACATGAATCTGAAGCAAGCTGGCAGCGGCGCTGATGTTGATGAACGTTTGGCGGCGCTGCTAACTAATGCCAACGCGGTGCGGGCAATTACCGCCGCTGTTGAAGGCACTATCGGCCCTAAGGGGTTAGATACAATGCTCGTTGACCGTTTTGGCGAAGTAATTATTACTAATGACGGTGTAACCATCCTAGATAAGATGGATGTCAATCACCCGGCCGCTAAAATGCTGATAAACACTGCTAAAGCTCAGCAAGCGGAAGTGGGAGACGGTACCACAACTACCACAATCATGGCCGGCAGCCTGGTCTCAGAAGGTGTAAACCAAGTGATGCGCGGCGTTCCGGTGGCAAGGGTAATTGAAGGCATAAAATATGGCGTGTCTAAGGTTTTGGAAGGTGTTAAGGAACGGGCCCGCACTATTACCGAAGTTAATGACCCGATACTTCGGAATATTGCTATGATTGCCGGCAGGGAACACGAGGACATCGCAGATTTGGTTGTGGAAGCCGCTAGACTTATTGGTGTAGAAAAGCTCAACGAATATAATTTTAAGTTGTCGGAGATTATCACCGCTGAAGCCGGTGCTAATAATGAAGTGTTCATGGGGGTAATTGTTGATCAGGAGCGCATGACGCAAGAAATGCCTGAAGTAATAACCGGCGCAAAATTACTGCTCATAGATGATGCCCTTGAACCGGAAGAGATTGAAGATGAAGCATTAAGCACCGAAGCAGGATTTAAACGTTACATCGAGCTCCAGGATGAATTTAAAAATAATCTCCAAAAGATTGTCGATCTTGGTGTCAATGTTGTTATGATTGACCGGGGAGTACACAGTACTGCTGAAGAGATTCTAACTGACGCCAATGTGATGGTCATTCAGCGCGTATCGTCCAAAGATTTGCGTCGAGTGGCCGATCATACCGGAGCGCGCATGATAAAACGCACCGGTCTTAAGAAAGAAACGGCAGATATTGAAAAGTACCTGGGAACTGCTGAAAAAGTTTATCAGGATGAAAAGCTGGAACAAGTGCGTGTAATTGGCGGCGGCGGTAAGCCTATGGCCACAATTCTGGTAGGGGCGGCCACCGAAGAGGTAGTAGGTGAACGCGAACGCATCGCTAAAGATGCTGCTTCCAGTGTTCAGGCAGCTGTCAAAGGCGGCTATGTTCCGGGGGGCGGTTCCATTGAAATTGCTATGGCCCGGGAAGTAGGCAAATACCGGGAAAATCTTAAAGGCATGGCCGCCTATGGCCTTGATTGTGTAGCTAACGCCCTTAAGCAACCGTTGTCGCAAATAGTGGAAAATGCCGGCTTTAATCCACTTGAGAAGGTGGAAGAAGTTGTTACTGCTCAGTTGGCCCAAAGTCGTGATTCATTGGGCATAGACTGTGACACCGGTGAAGTAGCCGATATGTTAGACCGGGGAGTAATTGACCCTGTTCCAGTAAAACTTCATGCCATAAAGGCGGCCGGAGAGGTGGCTGTGGCCATACTACGCATTGACACGATCATTAAGAAAAAAGAAGAGGGGGCAAATGCCCAAAAGGCAGGCGGCGGCGATAATGGCATGCCTGACTTTTAACAAATACGGAGGTGGGTTTGGTGGCAGATAAAGAACAAGAACAGGTGCAGGCGGAAGTAAACCAGGAAAATATGCAAACAGAAACTGACTCGACAGAAACTGCTGCTAGTGATAATCAAGAAGCATGCTTTAACCTGGAAGATGTAAACCAATTTGTGACCGCTTTGGCTGAAAAGAGCCGGTTGCTGGACGAGATGACTGACCGCTATAAACGGCTGCAGGCTGATTTTGACAATTTCCGGCGGCGTACACGGCAGGAAAAGGAAGAGTTATCAGCAGTTGTTGCTGAAAGGATTATTTCTGAGCTTCTGCCTGTTGTCGATAATTTTGAACGGGCGCTTGGCAGTGCTGCAACCGATGTAAATAATTTGTCAACAGGTGTGCAAATGATCTTCCGTCAGCTTAATAGTGTTCTTAGCAAATTGGGGGTAGAACCAATTAATGCTGTAGGAACTAATTTTGATCCCGCCCAACATGAAGCGGTAATGAGGGTTGAAGATGTCAGTCAGCCTGACGGCATGATTATTGAAGAACTGCAAAAGGGTTACCGCATTAACGGGCGGGTAATTCGTCCCAGCATGGTAAAAGTAGTGGGAAATTAGCAATATTTATTTTTTATTAAGGAGGAAATTAATTATGGCAAAAGTTATTGGTATTGACCTTGGCACTACCAACTCAGTAGTGGCTGTAATGGAAGGCGGCGAGCCTGTTGTTATTCCAAATCCGGAAGGTAGCAGATTGACTCCTTCGGTTGTAGGTTTTTCTAAAAACGGTGAGCGTTTGGTTGGACAAATTGCCAAGCGGCAAGCGGTATCCAATCCTGACGGTACTGTTATCTCGATCAAACGCCATATGGGTACTGACTATAAAGTAAAGATCGACGGCAAAGACTATACCCCTCAGGAAATCTCAGCCATGATTCTGCAAAAACTAAAATCTGATGCCGAAGCTTACCTGGGTGAAAAAGTAACCCAGGCTGTTATTACTGTTCCTGCTTATTTCAGTGACAGCCAACGCCAGGCAACTAAAGATGCTGGCGCTATCGCCGGTCTGGAAGTGCTCCGCATTATCAACGAGCCAACAGCTGCTGCTTTGGCTTATGGTATGGATAAAGGGAATGACCACACTATTTTGGTTTTTGACCTAGGTGGCGGTACTTTTGATGTGTCCATTCTTGAATTGGGCGATGGCGTGTTTGAGGTAAAAGCCACTAGCGGCAATAACCGGTTGGGTGGCGATGATTTTGACGAGCGTATAATGAAATGGTTGATAGCCGAGTTCAAAAAAGAAAACGGCATTGATCTTTCAAACGACCGCATGGCAATGCAAAGACTGAAAGAGGCTGCAGAAAAAGCTAAGATTGAACTATCAGGCGTATTGACCACCAATATTAACCTGCCGTTTATTACTGCTGATCAAACTGGTCCAAAGCACCTTGATCTTAATTTGACTCGCGCCAAATTTGAAGAGCTGACAGCCGACCTTGTGGAAGCTACTATGGGACCAACCCGTCAGGCGCTCGACGATGCTGGACTGTCGCCAAAAGACATTGATAAAGTTATTCTTGTTGGCGGTTCTACCCGTATTCCGGCTGTTCAGGAAGCAATTAAGAAATTCCTGGGCAAAGAGCCGCATAAAGGCGTAAACCCTGATGAATGCGTGGCTGTAGGTGCTGCTATTCAAGCCGGTGTACTTGTCGGTGAAGTAAAGGATGTTCTGCTCTTGGACGTTACGCCGCTGTCTTTGGGGATCGAGACTCTGGGCGGGGTATTTACCAAGATTATTGAACGTAATACTACAATTCCTACTTCTAAGAGTCAGATATTCTCAACTGCTGCTGATAACCAGCCATCGGTTGATATACATGTTCTTCAAGGCGAACGGGAAATGGCGTCTTATAATAAGACTCTGGGACGATTCGAACTGTCCGGAATTCCGCCTGCTCCCCGGGGAGTGCCGCGCATAGAAGTTACTTTCGATATTGATGCCAATGGTATTGTCCATGTTTCGGCAAAAGACTTAGGAACCGGTAAAGAGCAAAAGATTACCATCACTTCTTCCAGCGGTCTTTCCAAAGATGAGGTTGAACGTATGGTCAAAGAAGCTGAATCTCATGCTGCTGAAGATAAAAAACGTAAAGAAGAAGTCGAAGTCCGCAACAATGCCGACTCTTTGGTATATAATGCAGAGAAGACCATTAAAGAATTTGGCGATAAGGCTGATAAGGCACTGGTCGAAAAAGTCCAGCAAGCTGCCAATACGCTCAAAGAGTCTTTAAAAGGCAGCGATATCGAAAAAATTAAGGCTGATACCGAAGCGCTTACTAAACCGCTTTATGAATTGTCAGCTGCTATGTATCAAGCCAATGCTCAGGCTGAAGGAACCCAGCAAAGCGGCCCGCAAGGTCAGCAAGGCGCTCCCCATGACGAAAAAGTAGTTGATGCTGAATATAAAGTGGTGGACGAAGATAAGAAATAATTTTTTTGGGATGGTGTGAAGTGAGTAAGCGAGACTATTATGAAGTGCTAGGCGTAGCCAAGACGGCGTCTGAGGACGAAATAAAAAAGGCGTACCGCAAGTTGGCCCGCAAGTACCATCCTGACGTTAACCGCGATAACCCCAAGGAAGCCGAGGAAAAGTTCAAAGAAGTCAATGAAGCTTATGAAGTTCTGTCTAATGCCGAGCGCCGGGCGCAGTATGACCAATTTGGTCATGCTGCGTTTGATGCCGCTAATGGCGGTGGTGGCTTTGGCGGCTTTGGCGCTGGTGGCGGGTTTTCGGATATATTTGATATGTTTTTCGGCCAGGCCGGTTTTGGTTTCGGTGGTGGCCGGCATGCCGGACCTGAACGGGGCGCCGATTTGCGGTATGACATGGAGATAAGCTTTGAAGAGGCAGCTTTTGGCCTTGAAACTGAAATCCAGGTACCACGTACCGAAGATTGCAGTATATGCCAAGGTTCAGGCTCAGCGCCTGGTACTCATCCTGAGACGTGCCCGGATTGCCGGGGCACAGGTCAGGTTCAAGTGACGCAAAATACTCCTTTTGGCCGGATGGTCAATGTCAGGACGTGTGAACGCTGTCGCGGGGAAGGCAAAATTATAAGGACGCCATGTAAAGAATGTAACGGCCGGGGTAAAATCCGGGTTAAACGTAAGATTAAAATTAAAATTCCGGCTGGTGTTGACAACGGTTCACGGCTCAGGGTGGCTCATGAAGGAGAAGCTGGGCAGCGTGGCGGCCCTCCCGGGGATTTATATGTTTATCTTTTCGTAAAACAGCATAAACTGTTTACACGTGAAGGTAATGATGTTATTTGCGAAGTACCGATTAATTTTGTGCAGGCCGCACTAGGCGCTGAAATAGATGTGCCGACACTTGACGGTAAGGTTAAACTTAAAGTGCCTGAAGGTACGCAAACCGGCACAGTATTTCGTATCAAGGATAAAGGCATTCCGCATTTACGCGGTCATGGGCGTGGCGACCAGCATGTGCGCGTTAAGATAATAACCCCCAAGAAACTTACCGACCGCCAAAAAGAGCTGTTACAGGAGTTTGCGAAAGCCGGCGGTGTTGAACCTACTTCTGAGGAAAAAGGATTTTTTAAAAAATTTAAAGACGCTTTTGGCGTTGTATAGCTATAGGCTATTATTACGAAGTTTAAGGGGCGATGGCGCGTGAAATGGGCTGAAATCAGCATTCAAACCTCCCATGAAGCTACTGAAGCGGTGGCCGATATTTTCCATGATCTGGGCGCAAGCGGGGTAGTGATTGAAGATCCCGAACTTATTAATACTTATCGGCGCTCCGGAAGCTGGGACTATTGCGACATCCCCGTGGAACAAGAGACTGAAGTTGTAACCATCAAAGCTTATTTGCCTGTTGACGAATTACTTGATGACAAACTGCGTTTATTTGAGGAACGGATTAACAACTTGCAGGAACATAACCTTGATAAAGGCCGTGGCGCTATAAACTGGCGGGAGGTGCAGGAAGAGGACTGGGCATCATCCTGGAAAGAATATTTTCATCCGGTGCGGGTTGGTGAACATATTGTTATTAAGCCGTCATGGGAAGAGTATTTGCCTGTTGAAGGTGATATAATCATCGAACTGGACCCGGGAATGGCATTTGGCACCGGTACTCACCATACTACTGCCATGTGTATACGCTGCCTGGAAGATGTTATCCGGCCAGGCAATATTGTTTTTGACGTTGGCACAGGTTCAGGCATACTGGCTGTTGCCGCCGCCAAACTGGGGGCGGCTCAAGTGCATGCTGTTGACCTTGACCCAGTGGCCGTGCGTGTAGCTAAGGAGAACGTCACCTTCAATAATGTGACAGTAAATGTTAAAGTTGCTCAGGGAGATCTTTTAACAGGTGTAGATGGCAAGGCTGATGTTATAGTGGCAAACATCATTGCTGACATAATAATAAAGATGTTACCTGACGTTAAGACCCGTCTGACAGATGATGGTCTGTTTATTGCCAGCGGCATTATTGCTGAGCGCTTAAGTGATGTTACCGCAGCAATCATTGACAACGGACTAATGATTGATAAAGTCATTGAAGAAGGCGGCTGGGTGGCCATTGTGGCCGGCAGCGGCAGCCGCTAAGGAGGCGCTTACATGCGCCGTTTCTTTATAAATGCGCCTATTACCGGCAATATGGTCATTAGTGGTGCTGACGCCCGCCATATCTCCTGTGTGCTTAGATTAAACACCGGTGATATTTTACTGGTGTCTGGGCATGACGGACAATCCGGGAGGGCTGAAATAACCAAAGCAAAGCCGGAAGAAGTGCAGCTTAGGCTGTTGGAACTTGTTGATGATAGGACAGAGCCGTCTATTGCTGTGTGGCTGGTTCAGGGATTAGCTAAAGGTGAAAAAATGGATTTTATTGTGCAGAAGGCGGTTGAACTGGGCATACACGGTATCATTCCGGCTGCTCTTGAACATTGTGTTGTGCGTTATGACCTGTCTAAACAGGCTGATAAAGTGGCCCGCTGGCAAAAGATAGCCCGTGAGGCAGCCAAGCAGTGCGGCCGGTCCCATGTTCCTAAAATATATCCTGTAAGCCGTTTGGCTGATGTGTTTGCGAACGGCGAGTTTAATGATGTGACAAAAATTATGCTATATGAGGGACAAGCAGCGCAGGGCTTAAAACAGGCCCTCACCAGCCGCGGCAGTCAGACGTATCTCTTGTTTATTGGCCCAGAAGGTGGTTTCAGTCCTGAAGAAGTGCGGTTATGTCAGGAACATGGCGTTCAGATTGTTACCATGGGGCCGCGGATTCTACGTACTGAAACAGCTGCTTTAGCTGCTTTGACTGCTGTTATGTATGAATGTGGCGATTTGGGGGGCTAGTTATGCCGCAAGTTGCGTTTACAACACTAGGCTGCAAAGTAAATCAGTTTGAGACCGAAGTAATGGAAGGCCTGTTTAAAGCTGGCGGTTATGAAGTAGTAGATTTTGATGAACGGGCTGACATCTATGTTATTAATACTTGTTCAGTTACTAACTTAGGGGAAAAAAAATCCCGCCAGCTCATTAGACGGGCCAACCGGCAGAATCCTAATGCCATAATTGCCGTTGCTGGCTGCTATTCCCAGGTATCTCCTGATCAAGTAGCGAAAATTCCCGGAGTTGACGTTATTGTCGGCACTCAGGACAGGGGACGTATTGTTGAACTGGTAGAAGAAGTTGCCAATACCAGCCGGAAAGTGAAAATTAACGCTGTTACTGATATAATGCAGGCTAAAGAGTTTGAGGACATTCCTCTATTTTCTATTCCGGGCCGGACTAGAGCATTTCTTAAAATCCAAGAGGGATGTACGAATTTTTGTACATACTGTATTATCCCTTATGCCCGCGGCCCTTTGCGGTCAAGGTCACTGCCCAGTATTGCCGCCGAGACGGCAAAACTGGTAGCTGCCGGGTTCACTGAGATTGTCTTGACAGGTATTCATCTGGGTGCTTACGGGCGTGATTTGACTCATGGTAGCAAGGCAGTTACGCTTGTTGATGCTGTACAAACCGTATTATCCGCTGGTGGTAATGGACTATTGCGCCTCAGATTAGGGTCGTTGGAATCGGTTGAAGTGTCGGACCGGTTAATTGCTCTGATGCAAACAGATCAACGCTTATGTCCACACCTTCATTTACCGCTCCAGTCGGGTGATGACAGAGTTTTAAAAGCCATGAACAGGCATTATACAACCGAGCAGTACCAGGCATTAATCACCGGTATAAAAACATCCGTACCGGGAATTGCCATTACTACTGATATTATTGCGGGTTTTCCCGGGGAAACGGACGAAATGTTTGAAAGCACACTTGCTTTTGTCAATAAAATGGATTTTGCCAGAATTCATATATTTCCCTATTCACGCCGAACAGGAACGCCGGCTGCCGGGTTTGCCGGGCAAGTACCGGAACAAGAAAAAAAGCGGCGGGCGCAAAGCTTGCAGCAGATAGCCGACCGACAGACTGAAGAATTTCACAAATCATTTATCGGTCAAAAACTTGATGTGTTGTTTGAGACAACCGAAGCGGCGGGAATAGTATCAGGGTTAACCGGAAATTATATTCGTGTTTACACTGATACAATCCAGGACAGCTTTGGCCAAATTCGTTCCGTTAAACTGGAACGATTATATCAGGATGGCCTTTGGGGGATTAGTGTTTGAATAAATTTCTTATTTAGCATAATTTAGGCAGGAATTTGCATAATTAGGCAGAATATTTTAAAGTACAAGTGTATATTACTATCTACTGCGGAGGGGTGCGCCTATGCAGCAAGACTGTATATTCTGTAAGATTGCAGCAAAAGACATACCGGTAAATGCTATTTATGAGGATGAACACCTTATTGCGTTTCCGGACATCAATCCAGTTGCCCCTGTTCATCTGTTGGTTATACCTAAAAAACATATTGCTAATATTCTTGAAGCAAAGCCGGAAGATACCGCGTTACTTGGTCATATAATGGCGGCAATCCCCAAGGTAGCGGCAGTTGCCGGCTTAGCGGAAGACGGATTTCGTGTAGTAATCAACACTAAAGATAATGGCGGACAGACTGTCTATCATTTGCATTTTCACATATTAGGTGGCCGTTTTATGACTTGGCCTCCAGGTTAATATTGACAATATTCAGCGTTTTAGTGTATAATAATTAGGTGTATGTTATTCAAGTACACTTCCTCGTAATGGTTCTAGTGGAGGGAGGGAGATCAGATGTCTGAAGTAAAAGTAGGCAAAAATGAAACGCTTGACAGCGCACTCCGCCGGTTCAAGCGTACCTGCCAAAAAGCCGGGGTTCTTGCGGAAGTTAGAAAACGCGAGCATTATGAGAAACCCAGCGTAAAGCGCAAGAAGAAATCCGAAGCAGCGCGTAAACGTAAGTTTAACTAGTTTCGGAGGTATCAATTTTTTAATGTCTATCAAAGACCGGTTAACTGAAGATATGAAGCAGGCCATGAAAGACAAAGAAGCTGGTAAATTACGGCTTTCGGTCATCAGAATGGTGCGTGCCAGTATCAAAAACGTAGAGATTGACAGGAAGAAGGAACTGTCCGAAGAGGAGGTTCTTGATGTACTGGCTAAAGAAGTCAAAATGCGCCGGGATTCGATTGAAGAGTTTAATAAGGGCAACCGTCCTGATTTAGTAGCAACTCTTGAACAAGAAATCGACATTCTGATGCAATACCTTCCTCAGCAATTAAGTGAACAAGAAGTGCGCGAGTTGGTGGCTGAAGCTGTTAAAGCAACTCAGGCTGCTAGCGCCAAAGATATGGGCAAGGTTATGGCTGTATTGATGCCAAAGGTTAAAGGCCGTGCTGACGGTAAAATGGTAAATAGTGTTGTGCGCGAATTTTTAAATTGAGTAGGACAACAGATTTAAATCCGGCGTTAATAACGCCGGATTTTGGTTTATAAGTAATAAAAAATAATAAGACAAGCAACAGCTTGTCTTATTATATAGAGTGAAGCTATGGTTTTTCAGTTGTTATAGCGAAAAAATGCTGCAATGATGAGTGAAAAGCGTAGTACGTTTACTATAGTGGTCGTGTTTCATCTATTGCTGCGGCTGTTGGTGAGAAAGCACTAAGATTATTACGGTAAATAAATGTCAACAAGTGTTATCATTTAGCTATGAATGTGATGTGACTTGTAGTATTTGAGCTTCACTTCAACTATATTAAGACAATAACATACACGAATCGACAAGTCAAGGCTTTAACATAAAGTGTTAATTTTCAAACTTTCGACACATGCATAGTAATGACAAAACCAGGAATGAAGGCAATTGCTGGCGAATACACTAATAATAATAGGCATGTGAATAAATTAGGGGTGAGCGAATGCGGCACAAAAAATTATATAAAGCGGCGTTTTTTTTAGTATTATTGACATGCATACTTATTACTGCGGACAAGCCGGTAAAAGCTCAAAGCGGCCCGGTACTGGCCATTTCTATCAAAGGTGAGATTAATAGTGGTCAGGCTGCGCTTGTGCATCGGGCTATGGCTGATGCCGGCAGCAAACAAGCGCAGGCAGTGATCGTTGAAATCGACACATTTGGCGGTTTGGTGGACGCTGCTGTAAGTATTCGTGATATGATAATCAATTCGCCGGTGCCAACCATCTGTTATATTAAAAACCGCGCCTGGTCAGCCGGTGCACTCATAGCGATATCTCACAGACATATTGCCATAGCACCAGGGGGAAGTATTGGCGCAGCCGAACCAATACCTACTACCGAAAAAACTGTTGCCGCTTTGAAAGCCGAGTTTGCGTCGACGGCAAACCAGACCGGCCGTAACCCGCAAGTGGCTGAAGCCATGGTGGATAAATCGCTTGGTTTTCCCGGATACGCTGAACCAGGTCAAATATTGGCGTTAACTGATTATCAGGCCACTAAAGTCGGTTATGCCGATATCGTTGCTCCGGACAGAGAGGCAGTATTGGCGCAATTTAACCTAGCCGGAGCCGAAATCATTGATTATGTGCCAGGATGGCAGGAGAAGCTGGCCGGCGGGCTGTCTGACCCTACTGTCAAGTCATTTCTGATGTCTATTATTTTTTTAGCGGTATTAACTGAAATTAAAACTGCCGGATTGGGTGTGGCGGCTCTTATTGGTCTGGTAGCCGCACTGCTGTTCTTTGGTAGCCAGTGGCAGACAGGCATCGCCGGCTGGCTGGAAATTATCCTGTTTGTGGGCGGTATCCTTTTAGTGCTTGTTGAACTTTATACTCCGGGCGCAGGTGTTTTTGGAATTAGCGGTGTTATTGCCATATTTTTCAGCCTATTTTGGACTCTTGGCGCCAACGCCGCTGCTTTTAACATGTTGGCAGTCAGCTTAGTTGCTGCCATTATCTTGTTTTTGGCACTGGTCAGGTACTTGCCGTCAAGTAAACTTTGGGCACGCCTGATATTAAAAGATGCTGAGACTAAGAGCGCCGGTTTCAGCAGCAGCCAAGACTACAGTATATATGTTGACCAGATAGGAACAACTCTCACTGGGCTTAGACCTGCCGGAACAATAATTATCGACGGCGTTCAACTTGATGTGGTGTCTGAGGGACAATTTATCGAGCCCAATAAATTGGTTAAGGTGGTGAATGTAAGCGGTAATCGTATTGTTGTACGTCCAGTCTGAATATCTAATAAAATTTAGGAGGTAATATATGTCAGCTTTAATTGGTAGTGTGTTTTTTATTTTTTTGGTGTTAGTTGTAATCGGTGTTTTTCTCCATTTTGTACCCCTCGGACTTTGGATTTCAGCGCTGGCCGCCGGTGTAAACGTCGGCATTTTTACCCTTGTAGGCATGCGCTTAAGGCGCGTACCGCCGAGCCAGATTGTACTCCCGCTAATTAAAGCTAATAAGGCCGGCCTTAATGTAAATGTTAACCAGCTTGAAGCCCATTACCTGGCCGGTGGCAATGTTGACCGCGTGATTGACGCATTAATTGCCGCTCACCGCGCCGAAATTCCGCTACCGTTTGAACGGTCGGCAGCTATTGATCTGGCCGGACGGAATGTTCTCGAAGCGGTGCAAATGAGTGTTAACCCCAAAGTTATCGAGACACCGTTTGTTTCAGCAGTAGCCAAAAACGGTATTGAGCTCAAGGTTAAAGCGCGAGTTACCGTTAGAGCCAATATCGACCGTCTGGTTGGCGGTGCAGGCGAAGCAACTATCCTGGCCCGTGTTGGTGAAGGTGTTGTTACGACTGTAGGTTCAACTGATGACCATAAAGAAGTATTGGCAAACCCTGACCACATTTCGCGTACGGTGCTTACCAAAGGTCTGGATTCAGGCACTGCGTTTGAAATCCTGTCAATTGATATTGCCGACGTTGATGTTGGCCGCAATATTGGTGCTGAACTAATGACCGACCAGGCTGAAGCCGAAAAACGTATTGCCCAAGCCAAGGCGGAGGAGCGGCGGGCTATGGCTGTGGCAAAAGAACAGGAAATGCGCGCTTTTACCCAAGAAATGCAAGCTAAAGTCGTCGAATCTCAGGCTGAAGTACCCAAAGCTCTTGCGGTAGCATTAAAAGAGGGGCGTATGGGCGTTATGGATTATTATAATATGAATAATGTTCTCGCAGATACTCAGATGCGGGAAACAATTGCTAAATCAGGTCCGGTAGATGCTGGTCCTAAAACAGATGAACGTCCAAAATAGGCTGGTGAAACTATGGAAGGATTAATTCCGTTGTTGTTAATGCTGGTGCTGTATCTTGTGCCTGAGCTGTTAAAACGCCGAAAGCAGCCCGAAGAATATAAATACCCGGAAATTCCAGACAAGCCGCTGCCGCCATCAGACATTTCGTCAACAGATGTGAAAATAAAGGCTATTCCTCAAGAAACAGTGTTTGAGCAGGCACCTGAGCCAAAAAATATTTGGCCGGTAATACCGAAAGCGCCTGTTGTTATGCCTTCAACTGGTAATGTGCCGAAAATTACAGATTCTGTTTCCCCTTGGCAGGGAAAACTTTCGCCGCAGATGGTGCAGAACGGGCTGATTTTTGCAGAAATTATCCAACCGCCGCGTGCATACAGGCCTATTTGGCGACGTTCAAAATAGGTTGCAGGATATATCACAAATGTAAAGCTTAAACAGGGAAAATAACCCCTGTTTTATTTTTTTGTTTTCGTGCACACTAAAATCACCAATAAATATTCCTAAATTAAGAATTAAGGGGGCAAAACATATGTCACAATATAAAGGCCGCCTTACTTATGCAAAAGGCACCTATATGGAATTTGTCGTTGCTCCTAACCAGGATGTTGACTTTGGTGATATTTTAGTTGTTGAAGGAAAAAATGGTGACCGGTTTTATATTCGCGCTTATGACTTTAAAATTAAATCCCGTTGGTCAGGTATGAATGGTGTTAGCTATTTGATGAGCAAACTTGATGAAAACGGACAGGTAGCTAACCAAGAAGAACTTGATTTTTATTTAGGCGGTAACCATACTGTTAAAATAGGAATTGCTGAACAGCTTTGTTATGCTGATGATCATGGCCGGTTATTTAATCCCAAAACTTGTCCTGACTTTTTTTGTGAAGTTCGCGGGCTGGGAACTGATGATACCGCTTTACTGAATGAAATGAAAGGCGACCTCGAAATCGGCTATCTAAAGAGCGGCCGTGAAGTGTTAAAATTACCTGTCGGCATATTTGGTTCTAAAGCGATTACTGAACACATCGGAATTTTTGGAACTACCGGTTCAGGCAAAAGCAATCTTGTAAAAGTACTTTCCAGTTCGATCATTGACAGTGGTAACTATGGGCTGCTGATATTTGACGTACACAACGAATATTATCGTGATTTATCAATGCACCCGAAAGTAAATGATCGCTTGGTTGTTTATAATACCAATCCCGAGAATACTGCAAGCAAGCTTGCAGTAAACTACAATGAATTTGAGCCTGAAGACATTACAGCCTGTGCTACTTTTACTGAGCCGCAACTGGATGCTATTTACAAATTATCTTCGGTTTGGCAGGACCGATGGATGGATTATGTATTAAAATATGATGCCGAAGATATCATCGATGAAATAGCCGGTTGTACCGGACAGAAATTTCAGTCACGTACAATCAGCAAAATAAAAAGCATTTGTTGGAACTTAAAGCAAGAACTTAATATTGGAGAAGAAGCAGTTAACTCTGCCGGTATTACTGCTATCGGCCAAATGCTCAGGGAATTGGAACAAGGCAAAGTAGTCTTAGTAGAACTCAAGAATATCTCACCGGTTGGTGAACAGGCGTTATCGACTTTGCTGTCGAAAAAATTGTTGTTGCATTATGCCAATAAATCTGAATCCGAACGTGGTGAAATCAAGCCTGTGTTAATTGTGCTGGAGGAAGCTCATAGGTTTCTAGGTAAAAAAGAACAAAGTACGCAAAACGTCTTTGCCCGTCTGGTTAGCGAAGCACGGAAATTTAACATTGGCCTATGTGTTGTCGACCAGCAGCCCCGGCTACTGGCTGATAAAGTCTTGTCTCAGCTAAATACTTTATTTATACTGGGTCTTGCTTCGAAATCAGACCGTGCCAAACTTGAAGCCATGTGCCGCAAAGACATTTTGCAGCAGCGGAATGAAATAAAAAATCTTGATTGTGGCGAAATGATTGTGGCCACTAACTATATGCGTTTTGCCGCTCCGGTAAAAGTTCATAAATTTGACGAATATTTATCCCGCATGTAATTAATCCCCTTCTCATGTACTATTTGGCCTGTTCTCAGGCATACATTTGTATATGAGGGGGGATTTGTCATGCTGCGCCGTAAAAGAAATTTGCAGTCATTGGCCGGATTGCTTGAAATACCGCAGGATATTGTGCTTGATTTGCCGAGAATAACCATGCTTGGTAACAAACAACTGCTTATTGAAAACCATAAAGGGATTATTGAATATACCCCTTCACTTGTCCGAATTAAGCTTAATCAAGGCGAATTATTTATTCAGGGTAGCGACCTGACGCTAGGGAACCTGCAAGCAGAGCAAATTCTAGTCGAAGGCGTGGTGCAGGAGGTCAAGTATGACGTTTAATACCAAATATCTGCGCGGCGCTGTAAAAATCCGGATAAGCGGATTGATGCCTGAACGGTTTATTAATCTTTGTATTGCTGAGCAAATTTTATTGTGGGGCATAACTAAAAAGGATGAATATTTAATTGCCTGGATTGGTCTTGACGACTATTTTAGAATACGTCCGCTAGTTGTACGTAGCCGTACTAAAGTAAAAGCTATAGCCCACTTTGGTTTGCCTTTTGCTGTAAAACGTATTAAACGCCGGAAAATGCTGGTAGCCGGAGGTGTTTTATTTATAATTTTACTAAATATCCTGTCTTCGTATGTTTGGTTTGTGGATATTACCGGATTAAAAAATATATCTGAGGAAGAGATAAAAGCTATAGCCAGCCAGTATGGCCTTAAGCCGGGAGCAGTAAAAGACAACGTTAATATCAAATCTATTGAACGGGAAATATTATTAAATGTTCCGCAAGCAGCGTGGGTAGGCATAAATTTTACAGGCACCCGCGCTGTTATTGAAGTAGTTGAAAAAACAGTGCCTAAACAGGAAGACAAGGCACCGGCGCACATCATCGCCAGAAAAGACGGTGTTATTACTGAAATAATTGCCTTAGCCGGACAACCGGCGGTTAAAAATGATGATACTGTTAAAAAGGGCGATTTGCTCATTAAAGGGGTTAGACCTGAGCCGGTACCCACTGTTAACGAAGGGCAACCGCCGGTCATCGATGCGCCCCGGGAATTTATCAGAGCCAAAGGTATAATTAAGGCACGGGTATGGTATGAAGGTTATGCCGAAGCAGAGCTCACCCGGACCATTGCTACCCGTACGGGTAACCGGCAAATGTCAGTAGTTCTAAAAATTGGCAATCGCGAGATAACGCTCAAACCAATGCCAACCCAGTTATTTCAAGAGTTCCAAACAGAGATTATACATAAACAACTGCCTTTATGGAGGAATAGCGGTTTTATTGTCGAATCATCTATTACAATATATCATGAAACAAATTTAAGTCAGTTGGACAAATCTTTCGAGGAAGCGCGCGATGAGGCCCAAAGTAAGGCGATGCAGATGGTGCAAAATACTATACCGGAGACAGCCCAAATATTGTCACGCAATTATGAACTGTTAAAAACTCCGGAGCAGAATCTTGTCAGAGTCAAAATAAATGTTGAAACAATTGAAGATATTGGGGAAACTATAAACATTTCTCAATAATTGAATTAGGGGGCATCGTTTAATTTGGAGAAGCGGATTACCTTTACTGATACTAATGAGGCAATAGCAATTTTAGGAAGGAACGACGAGTATTTAAGATTAATTAGTGAGCAATTTACCAGCCGGATAACGGCAAGGGGCACTGAGGTAATTTTGGATGGGGAA